>JBAZGP010000322.1:0-4527 GCA_041652835.1 Lutibacter sp.
GAAAAAGAATTCAGGCCATTGAATTGTTTACCGAGTTGGGAAGTGGTATTCAAATTGCCATGAAAGATTTGGAAATTCGTGGTGCTGGCGATTTATTGGGTGGTGAACAAAGCGGATTTATCAACGATATCGGTTTTGAAACTTACCAAAAAATATTGAATGAAACCATTGAGGAATTGAAGGAAAATGAGTTTAAAGAATTATACAAAGACGCTGAAGACAAGCCAAAAGAGTATGTAAAAGACACTCAGATTGATACCGATTTTGAAATTCTTTTTCCGGATGATTATGTCAATGTGATTTCTGAACGTTTAAATTTATATACCAAATTAAGCGAACTTAAATCCGAAGAAGAATTGAAAAAATTTGAATTGGAATTAATTGACCGATTTGGAGAACTTCCTATACAAGTTGTAGATTTATTAAACAGTGTACGCATAAAATGGATGGCAAAATCGTTGGGATTTGAACGCCTTATTTTGAAAAAACAAAAAATGATTGGTTACTTTATTTCCAACCAACAAAGTTCTTTTTACCAAACCCCTGTTTTTACCAAAGTTTTGCAATTTGTACAGCAAAATGTAGCCAGTTGCACCATGAAAGAAAAAGAAACAAAAAATGGATTGCGCCTGTTGTTGACCTTCGATAAAATCACCTCAATAAACAAAGCGTTGGCAGTGCTTCAAAAAATATAATCCTTGAAAAAACTTCACCTAAAACATATTACAGAACTAAACATTGCTGTGCTACTTGTTAGTACTTCTGGTGTTTTAGGCAGATATATTTCCATGCCACCGCCAGTTACTATTTGGTGGCGCTGTGTTTTTGCAGGGGTAATTTTAGGTGCTTATTGTTGGTATAAAAAAATAGATTTAAAAATTGCAAGTAAAAAAGATTTTATGACCATTATCTTAAGCGGTTTGCTTTTTGGCACGCATTGGGTAACTTTTTTTTACGCACTTCACCTTTCAAACGTTGCAATTGGCATGCTTTCCTTATTTACCTATCCAATAATAACCGCATTGTTGGAACCATTGTTTTTTAAAACAAAGTTGAATAAGAAACATATCGTTCTGGGTATGATAGTACTTATTGGAATTTATTTCTTGTCACCCGAATTTAATTTAGAAAACAACCAAACAAAAGGTGTTATTTTCGGACTAATATCAGCTGTATTTTATGCGATTAGAAATATTTTAATGAAGCAAAAAATAGCAAGTTACCATGGATCTATGCTCATGTTTTATCAAATGCTGATTATTACCCTTGTTTTATGGCCAGTACTTTTTATTTTTGAAGCAAATCCAACAATTAACGATTGGCAAGCTTTACTTGTTCTGGCCTTGGTGACAACGGCAATTGGACATACTCTTTTTGTAATGAGCTTTAAAAACTTTTCTATAAGCACAGCAAGTATTATGAGCAGTGTTCAACCAATTTACGGCATTATATTTGGAGTGTTATTATTAAATGAATTTCCTGCTTTTAGCACATTATTTGGCGGATTTTTAATTCTTACAACTGTTGTTATAGAAAATATTCATTCTCATAGAAAAGCGTAATATGGAATTTTTTAGAATTATTGACAAACAAGTCACTGAAGAACAACTTCAAACAAAGATTCATCCGAAAAGTATTGAGAATTTTACTGAAAGTATGCTATTTATTGAAAACGTCGAAAATAATTTTATGGGTTTAACGCTTTGGGGAGAATTCAATATCAGTTACCATAAAATAAATGGCGGAGTTCGGTTTGCATTATTGAATTGCCCGAATGCTTTATCGTGGACAATTACTACCGGTTTTCCGCCAGAAAAAAATAAAATAGTGTTGCATTGCACTATAAACAAAACCCAAATATCTGTTGAATTTGTTGAAGAAATTGAAGAATTTTTAGAGGAATGGCAAGTGGGTTTAAATCGAGAATTTTAATAAACTCGTCATTGACAACAGATACAATCATTTTTCACGAATCCTTCTTCAAAATCATTATTTCCATTATAGATTTACGATGATTTAAAACGACACTCATAAAAAATATACTGCTAAAAATTGTGTGAATTATGTAAGTATATTGTATAATCATGTAACCCAGTCTATCACTAAGAGGTATAGCTTTGTTCCTTATTAGAACAATAGGAACACCAAAGTGAGAATAATCCATTTTGATCCTGAATTATTTAATTATAAAAAACAAAAAAAATGAAAAAAATTATTTTTAGCTTATTACTCATTGGAGCAATAGCGGCAAACGCACAAGACAAAAACAATCCTTGGGAAATAGGGGTTGGCGTAAATGCTGTAGATTTCTACCCTACAAACGTTGATATCCCGAATGGTGGATATGGTTCTTGGTTTGACGAATTCTTTAACGCAGAAGACCATTACAATATTCGTAATGCGGTAAAAGTTTCTGTTAGTAGACATTTAGTAGGTGGTCTTTCCTTTGAAGTAGCAGGTACTTTAAACGAAATATCTAATATGGGAGACAATAGCGTTGACGATTTAACCTATTACGGATTAGACGGTGCCTTAAAGTTTGGACTTAACAGCATTGCTGGAAAAACCAGTTGGTTTGATCCTTACGTTTTAGTAGGTGGTGGTTACACATGGTTGGATAAATTTAGTACACCAACTCTTAATGGTGGTGTAGGTATTAATTTTTGGTTCACCGATAACATTGGTCTAAATATTGAGTCCAAATACAAACATGTTTTTGACAACGATGAAATTTTACAACATTTTCAACATTCTGCAGGTATAATTTTTAAATTTGGAGGAAAAGATACGGATGGTGACGGAGTTTACGACAAAGACGATGCTTGTCCTGATGTTTTCGGATTGGCTAAATATAAAGGTTGTCCTGATACTGACGGAGATGGTATTATTGATTCCGAAGATGAATGTCCTACCGTATTTGGTTTAGCGACTTTAAACGGTTGTCCTGATACCGATGGCGATGGAGTTGCCGATAAAGATGATGCTTGTCCAAATGAAAAAGGAACTAAAGAAAATAAAGGTTGTCCTGATACTGATGGAGACGGTATTGTTGATAAAGACGATGCTTGTCCTACTGTTGCCGGTCCAGCTGACAATAAAGGTTGTCCTTGGCCAGATACTGACGGTGATGGTGTATTGGATAATGTAGATAAATGTCCAACAGTTGCAGGTCCAGCTTCAAATGACGGTTGTCCAGTAGTACCAACTGTTGAAATTATGGCTACTTTGAATGAGTACGCAAGAACTATATTGTTCGACACAGGAAAAGCAACTTTCCATAAAGAATCTATGGATATCTTAAAATCAATGACTGCCATATTCAAAGATTATCCAGAAGCTGATTTTGTAATCGCAGGTCATACAGATAGTGTTGGTTCAGACAGATCAAACCAATTATTATCTGAAAGAAGAGCAGCGGCAGTTAGAGATTATTTGATCGCAAACGGTATCAATGCAGACAGATTTAAATCTATTGGTTATGGAGAAAGCAAACCAATTGACACGAATAAAACTCCAGCAGGTCGTCAAAACAATAGACGTACTGAAATTACATTAGCCAACTAATAATTTAAATTTATTTTATTAAAAGTAAAATCGCCTAAAAATTAATTTTTAGGCGATTTTTTTTATTAATAGTCATCAATAGATTTTTACTTTTAAAAAGCTTAAACCGAAAGTGTCACTTTAAAATATTCATTTACATCAATCAACATCATTCCAGCCTTTTCAGCCGCTTGCATTCCTAATATTCCATCTTCAAAAACAACGCAATATTGTGGTTCAACTCCCATTAATTTAGCACATTTTAAAAATGTTTCGGGATGTGGTTTGTGATTTACAATATCATCCGCAGTAATTACAATATCAAAATAATTTTGTAGCCCAATTACTTCCAAGGTTTTTTGTGCGCCTTTTTTAGTACTTCCGGTTCCAATGGACATAGGTAGAATTGAATGGTATTTTTTAATAACCGCCGTAACAACTGAAATTTCTTCGGTTAAATGCACCAAGGTTTTAAAAAGGTCTTCTTTCACTTTTCCAACTTCAACAGGGTCCATTTTGGTTCCAAACATATCATTTAATTTTTCAATAGTAGGTGTTCTGGGCATTCCTGTCAATTGCATAAACAACGTTTCGTTAAAGTCTATGCCATAAGGTAAAACGGCTTCTCTCCAAGATAAAAAATGATTTGGCATGGTGTTGGCAATAGTGCCATCTAAATCAAAAATAAGTGCTTTTGCCTGTTGAGGTATTGTAATCATAAGTTGCTTTAAGATACAAAAATACAGCTTTTAGGGTTATTTTGCCGTTCGATTTTAAGATTTAAAGTTATTTTAACGTTACAAAAATAAGTATATACCAATTGAATTTTTGTAACTAATCAGTATATTAATATTTTAAAACTAATTGATTGTTAGACTGTTATTTTTTTTACCGCAAGGGTCGCAAAGAAAAAGCAAAGGTCGCAATATTGATTATAGTTGATTTACAACACATTGCGTACATTGCGGTTAAATTTAAAGCTTT
>JBAZGP010000323.1:0-4105 GCA_041652835.1 Lutibacter sp.
AATAATGGTACTATAAAGTTTGTTTTTACCGATGACGCATATCTAAAAACAAAATTTCCTAATCATTCAGCGCATATATCTGATTTCTTGGGTTCTGGCCATAATTTAAAAGAATTATTTATTGATGGAAACATTGATAATATAAAAAATTACCAAGTTCTTAATGGAAATCTAATCCGTAGGGTTGGTGTGAAAGAAAAATTCATTCCTAATATTTTGACCCGAAGGGTTGAAAATATAAAAATAGAAGGTAAACTCTATATTAATAGCAGTAAAAAAGGCAAGTTGTCAGATAACGGCCATGAACTATAATACTAGATCAGGAGGATCTAAATATGAATATAACAATTAACACGGCTGTACTTAGTGTTTCGGCAACATTGATTGTAGGCGCTTTTACATTCATGTATAGATTTCTCCGAGATACTGTCGAAGATCTTGCTAAATTAAAATCAAGCCTTGAAAAACAAATAAAAGATGGTGATATTAAAAATAATGAAGCTATAAATTCTTCAATTAATGTTACTGACCATAAATTATCAGAAGTTTACGATACATTTAATAAATACCGGGAATCCATAGAAAAGAATTTTGTCAATAAAGATGTATGTGATATATTGCATAAAACAAGTAGTGATAATCTTAACGGCATAGAAACTAGGCTAACCGCTAGTTTTAATAAATTAGAAGCTAGAGTAGAAAAGAATTTTGCTGACTTTACACAACAAATAATTTCGCTATTTAAAAATGGTGGCAGTCAACAGTCGACATAAAATGAAAGGCATAAAGATCTCACCTGATATGCAATTAGAAATATTTGAAAATGTATTGCTGCATTTAATCGAATATCCTTCAACCAGGTGGAAATTAAAAAATATGATTGATTCCAGGGATAACGTAGATCAAGCAGAACTCGATCTTAAGTTAAGGAAACTTGAGCTCGAGATAATAAAACAGAAAGGAGAGGAAACATGTTTATAGTAAAAGCAATTTTTAGTGTCAACACCTATATAGGAATTTTAATAGGTGGAGTAGGCGCCATCGCTTATTTTAAATGGACTAAAAGCCAGTTGAATTTTAAGAAACCTAAAAAATAATGGCCGAAGATAATAAAACAAAATTTAGTTTAAAATACCTAATCGCCGGTGAAGGCAAAAAGGATTGGTATAAAGCATTAGGCAATGGATGGAGAATCGCTGTTATTGTTATCTTAGCCATTCTGCTTTTTGCCGGAGGTATGCAAGTATGGAACTTCTTTTTTCCAAAGAAGTCAGGGAATGTAAATAACCCGCATACCGTTGTTTTGCCTTTTGCTAAAGTAGATAAAGTAGATCAAACTTCTACCCAAGTGCTGATAGAAGAAAAGGCATGGGAATTATCAGTAGGTGCTGGGATATTGAACTACGATAATAAAAGCGGCGTCGCATTTGGCGGTGTCCTAAAAAGAAAGTGGTGATAATATGGGAATGAGTAATTGGTTGTTGGTAGCAATGGGTGTATTGTTTATTGTACCACCGGTGATTTATAAAATGTACTTCCTAGCATTAGCATTTATGATCTTTGGTTTAGTTTTTGGGTTTGTAGAATACATGGCTCATTACTATACTGACCACACAATTTCAATGCAAATGTGGGACCTGATCAAAGAGCATGGCTATAAGGGGTACATTATTATCGGTTGCATGTTGGCCGCTTGGGTGTGTTTATTGCTACATTTGGCCATAAAGTTTAAGAAGTAAGCATTCCTGGGATCCAAAGCCCTATTTGTGCTTAAAATGGCATAAATAGGGCTTTTTTATATTATAATTTAGGAAAATAATGTATATTATCATTTATCACTACTGCTATAATATCTGATTTATTCTTATCTTTCGTTGGATAACATATTTTTCCTTTAGATGTATAAGATCCAGTAGTTGCTTCTATCCTTTTCATATTCTTACCATCGGAAAGAACCATATCAAATGGAGCATTAGGGGTGGAAGAAATAAATACATAATATCCTCTTTTGAGTAAATCATTGGTTATTTTATATAAACTTATGGATCCTCTGATACCCGGAGGCAACATTCTCATTGGGTTTGCTTTATCATATATTTTTTTCCAATATTCTCTATAACATGAGTTTTTACAAAATTTTGAACGGTATCGTATTCTTTGAATCGATATAGGATCATTACAGTTTAAACATTTTCTTCTACGCATTTAATAATCCTTTTAATCTTCTATCATGTTCTGGTTTAGGATCGTATATACCTAATATCCAAAAATGGACAGTATTCCAAGAAACACCTGTTTTCTTGGCAATTTCGTACTTAGAAAATCCTCGTCGATAAAGTTTTTGAGCGTTGTTTTCCTTATCCATGTGTTCTCCTATGCAAACTTGCTACTAACATTGCTACTAACAATGTTACTATAATTATTTACTCCTGTCAAGCATGTTTTAATAATGCGCCAAATCCCATTGTTTATAATTCTCCATCCTCATTTTCTCTCGCCCCCGGTTTTGAAAAAACATACGATAAAATCAGAACAACCGCCACGAAAACTACTGCTGCAAGCAACGCATAAATTATCCGCATTTTATATCACCCCTTCCGTAGTATAATTTTTCCTGCGATATTTTTGTTTCGCTATAATATTTTTCTTTCTTAAACCAAATGATTAATTTACCGATAATCCACCACCGGCCGCAAATACGATCGCGCTTTCTTTTCTTGTATAGTAAACGGAATAATAATTGCGGGCATAATACTTTCCAATATTCCAGGCCGTCAGATACTGAGAATGTTACATAATCAAATATCAATACTCCGTTCATTTCTATAATTTTAAATTTTCGGGATCCATTTTTCATCTGTAAATAATCCGTTAGTTCTCGGAATATAATCATCGGGTTTAAAAATTGCTTTTGCTTTAACGCAATCATTGAAATGGTGCGATACCCATTCTCCTTTATCGTTTTGGCTAACAGGCATTTTCTTTCCGTTTAGTGTTGATCCCCAATAAATGATTTTTCTACAACCTTTACAACGCCCTTTATCGAGGGAGAAATCAACCCAAAGCTTAATGTTTCCTTTTTGCAATGTTATGGTTGTCATTGTATTTTAATTAATTTTTCTAATATTATTGTGGTTGTACTTTTATTAAATGGATAATTAGTTAAGTTTCCAATTTGTGCTACTTGTTTTTTTACTTTAGAACCAACTACTGTTTCATATATTTTCTTAATTTCCCCATAAACTACTATCAGCTGTCTTAAATACGGCCGGCATAAAAACTTTACTTTATCATTAATCATAAATTCTGTGTTCATTCGTAACCTCCTTTAAATTTGCGGTGGTTTATCTAATTCTAATACCACCGGTTCTACTTCCGTTATTTTAGCGTCAAATGTTTTCATTACTTTCTTTACTTGTTGATCCTCTGCTGCCTTGCGGAACAGGTACAAAGAAGATAATGATTTCTGATCCTCAGGATCAAGCGCGGCCCATGCTAAATCAAGTGGTGTTTCAAACTTCTTATAGAAGTTTCTTTTAACTTTTTCCCATTTTTCAGGTGTCGACCGGAGTTCCGTTTCATTGCTTACCATGTATGCTAATGCCTCTGAAAACCGTTTATGCGCTATTTTAAAATCCTCTACTTTTGACATTTTAAAAACTCCATTTCTTGTAACTTCTGTAAATAACAAATGTTATGAAAATTATTAATTAAATGAAATTAATGTAAACCATTGTCGCACAACAATGTTGTAGTACTATATAAATTATAAATAAACGCGCGCGATATATATTATATATATAATAGATATATATCTAACATACCGTTATACCGTTTTTTTGTGCCGTAACGGTTTGGACTATGAGTAATTTCAATTAGTTACAACAATAAAAGGTAACCGTTATACCGTTATGCTTTATGCACGTGAGAATCATTTTTTTCTAAAATAGAAATTGCAAAATAATTATATACAATAGCACTTTGCGAAACGGTATAACGGTTAGGTGTTTTTATACATAAACCATTGCAATTACTCAATGTCGTAACCGTTATGGGCATTTGTAACGGTTTGTAACGGTTTACCGGGAAAACCAATGCAGAAGCA
>JBAZGP010000323.1:4115-4521 GCA_041652835.1 Lutibacter sp.
TTGCTTAGTAATTGTATCAAACTTTCTATATGCCTCGGCATGGTTTTACTCGGTTGCCAATGGTTCTTGATCCTCAACACCTTCCATTAATCCTTCCGGAACGCTTGCGCTGACAGGATTAATTGAAGCACCGGTGATCGGATTATAAAACAATGAAGCATCGCATGGATATTTTTGGTATAGATCTTCTATCCTTGGTAAGAATCCTAGTGAATCGCTTGACCATGACAATCCTTGCTTTGAAATATGGAATATTGCTGCTTTTCCTTTACCGCCACCGGATTTATCAACGTAATCAATCAGGCCGGCATGCAATAATGTGTACATCCACTTCTTTACCTTTTCTACTTTCCAATCCATGTATTCAGCAACATCGCGGTGTTTAAATGTAAATTCAATATCTTCT
>JBAZGP010000324.1:0-4504 GCA_041652835.1 Lutibacter sp.
TACCATCAACTGAAAACAATTTTAAAAAATGGATTTATGAAAATGAACCAGAATATAAAATAGTAGAACATAAAATTTCCGAAACTTATTCTGAATTAATCGATGGTGAAAAGACTGGAAGATTTTACAATATTGATGGAGGATTACCTGAAGATAAATTTCCACAACTTAAAAAGGGATTACGCTATTGTCCAGGTGATAGATTCTTTGCTGAACATGGAGTTATCCCTGAAATACCAGCAACAGAAAGTGGGAAAGCTAAATCAACTGTAATGGAGGAAATTATAACCAAAATGGAAAATAGCGAGGTAAAGTAAAATGAGCAATATGAGTTATTGTAGATTTAGAAACACTTATAAAGACTTACTAGATTGTTATGATTGTATTGATGATGAAGAACTTTCAAAGGATGAACAAGAGGCAAGAATAAGACTTATAAAACTTTGTAAAAAAATCGCCGGAGAAAATGATGAAAATACGTAAAATACTTATGTGGCTGACACAAATTCAAATGCAAATCTATGCCAGTATAGTTAATAAGCGTTGGATAAACGCTGATGAGTTAGAAGAAATAATGAGGGGAAATTAAAATGGATTATTATATCGCTTTCATGTTAGAAGCTACGGGTGATTTTGATATTGTTGCAGAATTTGAAGCCAACAATGATAATGAAGCCAATAATTACGCAGAGAAAAGCTATCCTAGACAGCCTTGGTACGTACTCGATAAAAACTATAACAACATTAATGGATAAGGAGGAAATATAGTGAAAATTAACGATGAAATAGTAGATATCTTTTGGGATAACGGCAAATACGTAGCTGTTGCCAAAGACAAGTATGGTGTTAGGCGTAATTATGCCCCTTATAATTGCCAATCTAAAATAGCAGCAGAGATAGCCTTGCGTAATTCCTTTGCTATCCAACTAACAAAACGACAAAAGGACTATGAAAGGGAAAATTAAGGAGATAAAATGATGAAACAAAATTTGGTTGACTATTTTAATCCACATGATATAAGCCATATAATAGCCTACCGTGAATTACAAATAACTGGACAATGGCCTAAAGATTTTTGGGAGCAAATTAAAGACATGGATAAAGACCCTTGTTGGTCTGTTTCAATTGCCTATAAACTTGCGGAATGCTATATTGAACTAAAACTAAAGGATGAAAAATAAAATGCAGAATAAAATATTCAATCCATTACTTAATGAAACTTTTTTAATTAGACCAACAAATGATTTTAAAGGCTCAATAATTCGACCTAGTGATTATACACACCCTACTCATGCCTTGCGTTATGCAGATGGCAAATGGCTACCTGATGATGGACAACCGGACTTAGCATTTGTACAAGGTGTAATTTATTATGGAGTAAAAATACCTGATTATACAAACAGACTTTGGGAATGGAGCGATGCAGAGTTAACCAAATCATTTTTACCAAAATACCTTCATAAACATGCAGGAAGTTGGCATTATTACACCATAAATAATACGCCTTATGATGATGAACAATACAGATGGGATAATAGCAACCACCCTAATAAAATTGCTGAAGAACTTGCATCGAAAAAAGTATGTGAATTAAATGGTTGTGGTAATGGAGTAATCGCAGACATTGATAGAGAATGTAATTTTGACCATCCAAAATGGATAAGCAATAAAATGATTATTATAAAATCAACTATGCAACCATTAACTAAGCCTGATAATCCAATATGTTATCTTTGCCTTAACAATGGTAGAGGCCATTTACTTAAAGCATTAAGGGATTATAAAGAAAATCTTGAGTATGAAATTGAAGATTACGATAACCAAATTTCTAAGGCACAAAGTGATATATATGATTGGGAACGCAATAAACAAAAATCTCTTGAATTACTTGATAATGCAACTAAAGAATTAAGAGATTTGGAGGAAGTGAAAGAATGAACCAACAAAATACTTTCCGCACATGTTTCTATTGTGGATTTACCGGAGAAAAAGTCAGTGAGATTTTAGACCGTGGAAGATTAATCAATGTCTGTGATAACCTGGAAGAATGTGATAAAAGAATGGTCAAAAATATCGTTGAGAAAAACTTGGAAATACTAAAAAATGAAACAAAAAGTCCTTGACAATTTGCATTTGGCAATGTAAAATATAAGTATCGGAGTAATTTAAAGTGAGGGAATTAAAATGAAGACGTTTAAAATTAAAGTAGATGGCGAAAAATTATTGGGTAATTTTCAAAGTGATTTTGCCTCATTACATTTTACTGGTAATGAGGCCGAAAATGGAAATCGTATCGCATTAATCATGATACATAGCGATTGCATCTATGTTAGTTTAGAAAAAGAACCAAAGGAAATAAGCGTTGATAGAGATGGTGCAATATGGATAGGTGAATGTACATCCTTTGAGAATAAAGTCTTGTGGCCTATACCTGATGTTGAAGAGGAAACAGCAAAGGTTGCTACAGAGTTAGCTGAAGTCTATGATAATTTCGTAAGGGCGGTTTAAAAGATGCAAATCAAACCGATAGACAAAAATAAAATCGTAATAACTTTAGATAATGGCAATGAATTTATTTTCCATGAAACTGATAGTGGACTTAAAGTACAAACCTTGAGTGAACTACTAATCATCAATAGAAAAGGTAATGAACACTATTCGGCAACATTAAATACAGTAAGGAAATGTTTAAATGAAACTCACAAAGAAAATATTGAATGAAAATAAAATCTATAACTCATATGACATAGCAACATTAACTAACAACAATTTTTATATTGAATATGTGCCAGCCACAAAAGATTTAGCTTCACATTACGCTTATTGGGCGACATATCGCATTGATGGGAAACATTTATGGCGCAACAAATTCACAGTCACACATCGTGAACAAAAACATTTAAAACTTCAAGAAGCAATCGCATGGACTAAAGAAAAATATGGCTTGGATTGTTCAGAAAAAGACCCCTTTGGAGCATATCAAGTTGTAGGGACTATGGCTAAAATCCAACAGAAAATTGCCCCTGCGTGGAATAAAACTATTCAAGAATTAGGTAATTTAAAAAATAGTGAGGTAAAATAAAAATGGAACAAACACAATATAAAATTCGTAAAGGCATCTATCCTTCAGTATCTAATGAAGCATGGAAGAATAAGATTTATGCAAGTGACACTACACTTATAACCATTGAAAGTTCAGTATGGTGCTATACTTTAACACGATGGTCATGGTTACATGATCATAGATACAAAGATTCCGACATTGGCAATTGGTATCCAACAGAACTAAATTGAATGGCTGATGAAGTAGAAACTGTTGGAAAATTTTTAACAAACTTTAAAAAACCGGTTAATATCAGCAACGAAAATAGTGAGGTAAAATAAAAATGACAGTAAAAACTACGGCTGATGAAAAAATAGAAAGTGCTAAAAATCATGTTAAGTCTGCCATAAAAGATTTAAGTGATATTTTAGTAGATAACGTTTGGGGCTGGAATTCTTATAACCAAGTTTATCAAACAAAATTACAAGAATCTTTAAATGCATTAATGAATATTAAAAGAGATTTGGAGAGTTAAAAATGAAAAGTAGATTTGAATTTTTTGAACATCCTGAGATGGCTGAGGCAAATAAAGTACCGCATATATTTGTGGCACGTTGTAGACCATTAGGGCTTACTGCCTATGGTGATACTCCAGAAGAAGCAAATACAAAATTAATGCTCATGTTTGGTTCACTTACTGCTACCGAATATAAATATAAAGATGAGGTGAATAAAAATGAAGGGAATTATCCCATCTCTACATGTATCAAAATGGCACCACTACAGGTTGTGGCATCAAAAAAGTCACTACTTGATATTATAACGTATAGTGCTAAAATAGGTACATGCGGAAAAATATTACAAAAAATAGAATATGGCAAGAGACATGGAAATGGATACAGGGAGCAAAGTTGTCATGGATTATTGCGCCTATATTGGGTGGCGCAATGAGCAGTATATTTATAGGTAATGACATATTATCTCGTGCATTATGTGGCCTTTTAGGCGCTTTAATGGGGGCAGTAGTTTTATTTATTGGAGTTTATATTGTACATTTGATAATTGTTCCTAGAAAGATACGAAATGAGAATATAGATAAATTCATACAGGATAATGCTGGTTATGCATCTAGTATTTTGGGTAATTCTACCCAACGAAAATATTTATCTATCTTGAATACTTTAAAAGCAATGATTGAAATAGAGAATAATTTTACCGATGAAATGATTAGTGAATATAAAATATCAGATAAAGTATATAAAGATATTCGTTATAAAATTAATAAACAAACTAATATACCTTTGATAGAGAATCATTTACCATATACCATAGATGAATATACTAATAAAGTTTATGATTGTATCAAAAAATTGAATTTGATAATATTGAATGAAATGCCAACAAAAGATCAAATTTATAAAATGTTAAAGATTCAATCGGTAACTGATGAATATGATTTCT
>JBAZGP010000325.1:0-4497 GCA_041652835.1 Lutibacter sp.
TCCCTTATATTGAGTTTCATATTCTCTTTCTCGGGCAATTTTCCAGATATCAATATCTTTTTGGGTTGCTTTTCTGTAAATCTTCTTTACTTCTTCACTATCAAAGGCAATGCCTTTTTTCTTCATCTGAATTTTTATCAATTCACCGGTAAGTGAAACCGTTCCAATGTCATGACCCGGATTTCCTTCCACAGCAACAATATCTCCTATAAAAATTTGCAGATTGTCAACATTTCGATAAAAATGCTTTCGGCCGTTTTTAAATCTTACCTCAACAATGTTGAGCGGTTCCTGCCCTGTTGGCAGTGACATGTTAGATAGCCAATCGAAAACTGAGAGTTTCTCACACCCTCCAGTACCACAATCTCCATTGCTTTTGCAGCCTTTCGGCACAGTATTTATATCTGAAGAGCAACTATTACAGCTCATATATTTTTATGTTTTTATATTATTTTGTAAAATTAAAAATCCATTTTACACACTTAACCAATTTGTAAAGATATCATTTAAATTATAAACTGTAAAACGGTTAAAAATGAATATTATGTTTGTTTTACATCAATAATTTTTACCGGACAGGCTTCTTTCGCTTTAGTGACCGCTTCAAGGATTCCTATATCCGTTGATTTTAACGTGAAAAAACCTCTTTTTTCTTTTGAATGAAGCAGCACTGCCTTACCATCTTTCTTTGACATTTGAAACTGAGCAGGAGCCTGTTCAACACAGTAATTACAGCCAATACATTTAGCCCTTTGCAAAGTGATAATTACCATTTTTTAGATATTTGATGTTAGATATTAAAAGTTAAATATTAGAAGTTAGATATTAAATATTGAAAGTTAAAAGTTAAAAGTTAAATATTAAATATTAAATATTAGAAGTTAGATAGTAAAAGTTAGATATATAATTTGACATTAATTACCAAATACCTAACCAGCCTCTGTCTCAATTTCAACTTTTGATGACACAATTTTATACAATTTATCCGACGGACGAATTCTAAAATCTACTTTAAAAGTACAGGAATCTCCTTTTTGTACTTTTTCTCCAACAAGGTCATTTACAAATAGTTGGGTCACTTCCATTTCTTTAGCACCCGTAGTTGGGCCGGTAATTAAAATGGTATCTCCAACGGAAATGTCATAAGCTTCAATTTTAAATTCGGCAATATTGGTTTTAGGAAAATAATGCATTCCCTTACCAACATATACTTTTTTTTGTGTGGCTTGGCTTCCTGGGCCATTGCTCCATTCCCCTAATTTTTGTCCCAAATAATACCCACTCCAAAATCCGCGATTGTACACTTTTTCCAAATCTAACATCCAAGAAATCACTTTTTCTTTACTGTAAGTTTTAGCTTCAATACTATCAATAGCATCTCTGTAACATTTAATTACATTCGCCACATATTCCGGTGCTCTTCCTCTGCCTTCAATTTTTAACACTTTTACGCCAGCATCCAAAATTTGATCCAAAAAATCAATGGTGCATAAATCTTTTGGAGACATAATATACTCATTGTCCAACTCCATTTCAAATCCGGTTTCTTGATCGATTACCGTATATTTTTTTCGACAATTCTGTTTGCAGGCACCTCTGTTTGCTGAGGAGTTTGAAGAATGCAAACTCATATAACATTTCCCTGATACCGCCATACACAAGGCGCCGTGACCAAAAATTTCAATTTCTATTAAATTTCCTGAAGGTCCGCGAACGTCATCTTTGGTAATTTGCTCGGTAATTTTTTTAACCTGACGCAAGCTCAACTCGCGGCTCAATACCATAGTATCGGCAAACATGGCGTAAAATTTTACCGTTTCAATATTGGTCACATTTATTTGGGTTGAAATATGAACTTCCACTCCAATGGCTCTTGCTGAAGCAATAACCGCCTGATCCATGGCAATAACCGCAGTAATATCTGCTTCTTTTGCCTTTTGAAGCAAGGTTTTAACAACCGATAAATCATGGTCGTAAATAATGGTATTTAAAGTGAGGTAAGTTCTTACATTTTTTGCTTTGCAACGCGCTGAAATTTCCTTAAGATCATCCATCGTAAAATTTATGGAAGCTCTTGCGCGCATATTTAACTGCTCAACACCAAAGTAAATTGAATCGGCGCCATTGTCCAATGCGGCCTGCAACGATTCAAAACTTCCAGCGGGAGCCATCAATTCAATTTTTCCTGTAGTAGTCATTTTGTTTTTGATTTTTTGCAAAATTACATTTTTTATAATAACTATTTTAGTTACAAGTCTTTTATCATTTTTTTAACAGAAAAATATTTAGTTGTTAATTTTCAATAATTTAGTGCTTGTTTCTTATATTTTTTTATAAAATTTGCATCAACATAAAAAATAAGAAAATAAAATGAAAGTAGCTGTTGTAGGCGCTACCGGAATGGTAGGGAACGTAATGTTAAAAGTGTTGGCGGAAAGAAATTTTCCAGTTACGGAATTGTTATTGGTGGCTTCGGAGCGTTCTGTTGGGAAGCAAATGGAATATAAAGGAAAGAAATACACCATTATTGGTTTACAGGAAGCGGTGAATGCTCATCCTGATATTGCTTTGTTTTCTGCGGGAGGAACCACTTCTGAATTGTGGGCACCAAAATTTGCTGAAGTTGGAACTACTGTTGTTGACAACTCTTCTGCTTGGAGAATGGATCCCACAAAAAAATTGGTGGTTCCTGAAATTAACGGCGATGTGTTGACTAAAGAAGATAAAATTATTGCAAACCCAAACTGTTCTACCATTCAATTGGTGATGGCTTTGGCACCTTTGCATAAAAAATACAACATGAAACGTGTGGTAATTTCAACCTACCAATCTGTTTCAGGAACTGGCGTAAAAGCAGTGCAACAACTTGAAAATGAGTCGAAAGGCATCAAAGGTGAAATGGCTTATCATTATCCAATTAACAGAAATGCCATTCCGCAGTGCGATGTGTTTTTAGAAAATGGCTACACCAAAGAAGAAATGAAACTGGTGAAAGAACCAAAAAAAATATTAAATGACGATTCTTTTACCGTTACGGCAACCGCAGTTCGTATTCCAACGGCTGGAGGACATTCTGAAGCGGTAAATGTACAATTTGAACATGATTTTGATTTAAGCGAAGTCCGCAAATTGTTAAATAAAACTCCTGGAGTTGTTGTTCAAGACAATTTAGACACCAACACCTATCCAATGCCAATTTATGCGCACAATAAAGACGACGTTTTTGTTGGCAGAATAAGAAGGGATGAATCACAACCAAACACTTTAAATATGTGGATTGTTGCCGATAACTTGCGTAAAGGCGCTGCAACAAACACCATTCAAATTGCAGAATATTTGATTGCAAATAAGTTGGTCTAATGATTTAATTTTTGAAGAAAAAGGGAGTTTTTGACTCCCTTTTTTAATATAATTAACAATTCTTATTGCTTCTTCTTAAACAAATTCTTCAAAGCGTTTTTAACAACAGTGTCTTTTACTTTTTCAATTGTTTGTTTTGGCGTAACGGTTTTTGTAGTATCCGCACTCTTGGTTTTTGAGGTATCAACTTTAGGTTTTCCCTGTATTAAATTTCCCAACGCATCGGTTGCCTGACTGATTAGTTTTCCTTTTTGCATATCTACCAATTGTATAATTAAATTAGTCGTTGCCTGTTTTATGTCTGTTGAAACTTTCGGATTTGCAAAGCTTCCCGTTAACATGGCATTTATCGGTAAATTTTCAAGTTTTGCCGCATCGGCAGGTGTTAATTTTGCCAACAAATTATTCACTTCTGTTCCCAAGTATTTTGCCGGAACATCAAATTTTATTTTATAATCCATACTTTGATCAAAACCATGCGAGCCGCCTATTTCAATATTTATATCCTGATATTTGAGGGTAAAAGGATTAATTTCGACCTTTCCATCTTTAAAAGACAAAGCCATTTTTAGATGATCTAAATTCAACTTTTCAAGATCTATAAATTTTACATTTGAAACTAAAGCGGTAAGCATCTGTGAATTAGAAGGGCTTAATTTGGATTCTAACAATTGACCAATCAAATTTCCTGTAATAGATTTTAGGTCGGGCGTCATATTGTTGGTTAAATCCCCGGATAATTTTATGGTGGAATTTATCTTTCCAAGCACAGAATTGGCTATTGGCGCAATGGCTTTTAACATGGCCACTTGTGTAAAAGATTCAGAAATATTCAAAGCATTTAACCCTAAATCCATGTTGAATTTTGGTGTTTTTTCTTTGGTGGAAACCATGCCGCTTAAGGCTATTTGTCCGCCAAAAACATTCATTTTTAAATTGCTTAGTGTGACGGCTTCATCTTTAATAACCAAATTCCCAGAAACTTCTTTTAAATTCAAATTGTCATACACTACCGTTGTTGCTTTGGCGTTGATGGTAACATCTAAAAATGCAGGAATTTTGAGCGCTTCTTCATTTGTTTTTGAAGAAGAGGTTTCGGTTTTAGACTCCATAAAATCGGCAACTTCAAATTGTTGG
>JBAZGP010000326.1:0-4489 GCA_041652835.1 Lutibacter sp.
TTCGGTAATAGCTTCCGTTCGTATCTTCAATGAGGTTTTCTTTGGAAACTCTTTGATTTATAGCCTCCTCATTGCTTAAAGTATCACCTGATTTTAAGATAAAACGTTCGTCCTTATCCACTTTAAATGCCAGTGGTTTTCCGTCATCTGAAAGAATATATTTAGGTTTGTAATTAATGATATTTTCATACATGGAAATTGGCGCAGGGTCTAAGGCGCTTTCAATTCTGCCCAATTTACCAACTGCGACTTCCACTTCTGGGATATTAGTAACCGCAATATCAAGTTGTTGCAAGGTTTTCTTAGAGGCTTCAATTCCAATATGTGGCATTGAGGTAGGCATAAGCAAAAAGCTTCCTTCATTTAAGGAAGGCATAAATTCTTTTCCAACTCCAGGAAAAGTATTCGATATTCCTGTCCAAACGGAGGTGGTTCTAATATTCCAGCCAACTTTATCAAATCCGTTCGCTGCAAAACCAAAGATTTTAGGAAAGCCCAACCATATCAAGATTCCGAAGAAAATGGTGATTATAGGCAACAATAAAAATTTTCCTTTATTTATTAGACACCAATTTAATATAGGTTTATAAAATTTAACCATACCCATTAAAATAGCCAGCGTAAAAGACAATGCCACAATTACAAAAATATAGTTTGAAATTACTGAGTTTTGATGTCCAAGGGGAAGCCATTCTTCTGTTAAGAAAAATAAAGTTACCGTAACAATGATAAACAAGGTAATTTGGGTGGAATATTTTCCTAAAAATTGTGGATTTCTGTCCTCCAACAATCTTAAAACTCCAATAACTACCAAAGCCAAAGGCAGCCAAAAACTGAAGTAAATCGCTAAAAATAATCCTACAGCAATCAGAATGATATTCCATATTCTAACCATTTTTGCCTTCTGAATTCTGATATTAAATACAAAGTAAGAAAGCATGGGTAGAATTAAGATTCCGATAACAAAGGAAGCCCCAAGCGCGAAGGTTTTGGTAAAAGCCAATGGCCTGAATAATTTTCCTTCGGCATTTTCCATAAAAAATACAGGTAAAAAACTCACAACGGTTGTTAAAATCGCCGTAGTTACTGCAGGAAAAACTTCCATAGTAGCTTGATGAATTATCGTCAAAAGTTTGACTCCTTTTGAATCCTTGTTTTCAGGCATTTCCAGATGCCTTATAGTATTCTCAACAAAAATAATTCCAACATCAACCATCACTCCAATAGCGATGGCAATTCCAGAAAGGGCAACCACGTTGGCATCTACGTTAAAATAACGCATGGCAATAAAAGTCATAAGTACGCCAACAGGCAACAAACTTGAAATTAAAAGAGAAGCCCTTAAATTAAGCACCAACACCAGAATTACGATAATACTTATCAGAATTTCGTGTGAAAGTGCATTTTCCAACGTGCCAATGGTTTCGTGAATGAGCTGAGTTCTGTCGTAAAACGGAACGATGGTAACTTTGCTCACGGTACCGTCGGCTAAGGTTTTTTGAGGCAATCCAACTGAGATTTCTTTAATTCTTTCTTTGGTATTTTCAATGGCCTGCAATGGATTTGACCCGTAACGGGCTACAACCACACCACCAACAACATCGGCACCACCTTTGTCTAAAATTCCGCGTCTTTCAGCAGGACCTAAATGTACCACGGCCAAATCCTTAATTAAAACGGGTTTGTTGTTGGTTGCGCTAACTACGGTATTTTCAATATCCTGAACAGATTTTATATAGCCCAAACCACGAATCAGGTATTCAACTTTGTTTATTTCCAATGTTTTTGCGCCAATGTCGCGGTTCGAATTTTTCACCGCCATCATCACTTGATCTATACCAATATTGAAAGCTTTTAGCGCATCAGGATTTACATCAATTTGGTATTCTTGGATGAATCCTCCTACGGAAGCCACTTCAGCTACGCCTGCAGTGCCACTTAATCCGAGTTTTACATAAAAATCCTGTATGGTACGCAGTTCGTGTAAATCCCATCCACCAGTAACATTTCCCTGTGGATCACGTCCTTCAAGTGTGTACCAAAATACTTGTCCCAATCCGGTTGCATCTGGACCCATAGAAGGCGAAACACCTTGCGGCAATACATTATCTGGAAGCGAATTCAGTTTTTCCAAAACCCGGGTTCTGGACCAATAGAATTCAACATTTTCTTCAAAAATGATATAGATAATGGAAAACCCAAACATGGAAGTACTTCTAATGGATTTTACTCCGGGAATTCCCAATAAGGAAGTGGTTAAAGGATAGGTAATTTGGTCTTCAATATCCTGTGGAGATCGGCCTGACCAATCGGTAAATACAATTTGCTGATTTTCACCAATATCTGGAATGGCATCTACTGGAACGGAATCTTTTGGAAGGAAACCAATATTCCAATTAAAAGGTGCAGTAGTTAATCCCAAACCGATAAATGATGCCAACAGAAGGATGGTAACCAAGCGGTTGTATAGAAAATATTTTATAAGTTTATCGAACATTTTTTTGATTATTTAATGAGTTGATTTTGATAGAACATTCAGAAATGATTTAAAAAAACCACAACAATGCTTCAACGCCAAAAGTGAAATACTTTGGCGCTCAAAAAAATCATTAAATAATCAAATAAGAAAAGTCTGATCTAGAACATGTATGTCTGTAACCAGTAGTGGTGGCGTATAATATTTAAAAGGAATAATGTTTACAGCCAATCCTTCAAATAAATTTACATAAGAATAAGCAAAAGAAGCAATAAATACTTGTTGCTGAAAATTCAAAGTTGAAAAATCAGTATTTAATTCATTTTGACCTTGGAATTGTTTTACTTCATCTTTACAACAATCTTTTTTCAAAATGCTGCAATCTTCCAAAGAAGAAGTCTTTTCCATTTCCATTCCGCAAGATTCAGCTTTGGAAAATAACGCAGTATCAACCAGCAGATGACCACAATAGTGCTCACTGACGGTAAATGACATGGTAGATAACAAGACTACAAATGCCATTAAAATTGCAGATATTTTCCTAAATAATTGCTTCATAAGAAGCTACAAAGGTAAGAATTTTTTGAAGTATTCTATTAATTCTTTGTTAAAACGATTAAAAAAGCCATCTAAAACGTTGTTAAAGTGATAATGAAAAAGGATAAATTAGGTAGTAATTAAGGTTAAGTTATTAATTTTAAAGTATTGTTTTTTTAGCAGAATTATTAAAAACAAATATAATACCAATTAAACATTTAAAAATTCAATTGGTATAACAATTATTCAATAGCTTATTTTATTTTATATTTGGACTTTATATATTGCGGATGAAAATAGTTAAATCTTTTATTCTTTGCTTACTTTTTGTAGCTCCAAGTCTTGTAAAATCTCAGGAAACGTTGCCCATTTATTCTGATTATTTATCTGATAATGTGTATTTGGTTCATCCTGCGGCTGCGGGAATTGGAAATTGCGGAAAAATCCGGCTCACAGCGAGAAGCCAATGGGCGGGTATTGAAGACGCGCCTTCCTTGCAAACGTTGAGTGCGCATACCAGAATTGGAGAGAATATGGGCGTTGGTTTAATTCTTTTCAACGATAAAAACGGATATCATTCCCAACAGGGTGTTCAGGGTACTTATGCCTATCATTTAAATTTTGGAAGAATTGAGGAAGTGAACCAATTGTCGTTTGGGCTCTCTTTAATGGCAGTTAATAACAGTGTTGATGAAAGTACTTTTGTAATTTATGATCCCGTAATTTCACAAATCGTGCATAGTGAGAGTTATTTCAATGCCGATTTTGGCATGGCGTACCATAAAGGCGGATTTTTCTCTTATTTCACAGCAAAAAACATCATGCTCACCGCAAGAAATTTATATGACGACAAATTTGAATCCCTTAATTTAAGAAGGTATTTGGTCACATTGGGCTATTATTATGGACAGGGAAAAAGTTTGCAGTTGGAACCTTCCATTATGGCACAGACTATTGAAAGAACAGGAGAGAAGTTCGTGGATTTTAATTTGAAAGTTTATAAAAATGTAGCAGATGCGCACCTTTGGGCAGGTTTTTCATACAGAAAGGGTTTTGACAATGCAACTACTGAAGAACTCAATTACTTAACGCCAATTGTTGGGGTAAATTATAAGAATTTTATGGTATCATACACTTATACAAAACAATCTGGTGAAATCTTATTTGATGATGCAGGATATCATCAAATTACTTTGGGTTTTAATTTTGGCTGTAGAGCACCAAAAAATTCGGGCTGTCCAAATATAAATGCCACTTTTTAACGATTCTATATTCATGTTTTATTGCCGGGAAATTTCAATTTGTTAAATAACCAAAATGCAGATTTTTATTCGTTTTTTTGATAAAAATATTGTATATCCGTAATCATTCATAACCCTGTTATATTGGCAATAACGAGTCTATCAAAGATTCGCTCTCCAAAATATCTTCGATTTAGTTTGTAAACAAATTCATTTAGATATAGTTGCAAGTATT
>JBAZGP010000327.1:0-4486 GCA_041652835.1 Lutibacter sp.
CGCAAACAATAATCATGCGCAAAAACTATTATTTTCGTGAGTTTATCATCATCATAAGAATTCAACCCGCCATAAATTGATAGTCTAATAAAATCTTTGTTAGTCCAATCAACTTTGCGTAAAGAATTTGAGTCCATATGATAAATACCACACCAAACATCATTGAGTAAATTTGCTACATTTATTCCCAACGGTGATATTCGTCCATTAGCGTGGTAGCGGTTTATACGTCCTGCGCCAAAACCTATATCATTAATTTCATTGTTGTTAATTTTTATCCTTAACGCATTCATTAAGTATATTCGTTAAAATCATCATTAGTACAAATGCATGTCCGCATTTTCTGTTGGGGTCATTGATAACATCAACCAAAGATTTAGTTAAGGCTCTATGGTCATACGCATCATAGTCTAGTAAAACCAAAGGCCGTTGTGAGCTAGTGTATAATTCAACTAATCTTTTAAACGAGTTGGTTTTCTGTACGTATTCTGCATAAATTGGTGCATAAATTTGTTTTCGGGCTTGGATATACGTCAACTTTTTACCATTCCACCATGAAAATTCAGGCTTTGCACCTTTACCTATTGGATAACGTATAGCACGAGGATTTAGCCAACCTTCATTGCGCCATGTATACCAATCCTTTGACGGAATTAAATCAAATGTATCACTATCTGATAAAGTCGTGTGGCATTTATAGACCTTAGAATATTGCCACAAATTTTCAAAGTTTTTGGCATCTAAGTTTGGTACATAGGTTTTTATTGAACCTAAAACAAATGGACTAAGTTCACGAAAGTCGCCACTACCTGATGTGGTATCAATGATTATTGCATCATGCGGAAAAGTTTTTGACCATTTAGGTAGTACATAAATCTCTGGCATATTAGTTTTCCTTTTCAAATTCAGAACAAAATTGTCTTTTGCATCCGTTTATGTCCACATATCTAAAAGTGCAAACCGTTTTTGTTTTACAGGTATCGCAAGATTTATCTGAGGTATCATTTTTAAAGACACCGATAGATATTAAGTAGTTGTAAAATTCATTTGCTCGAAAAGATGTAACAGATGTTGCTATCTTTAACCATTTAGTAGATGACTTAAGTTTTTCCCAATCGTTATCTTTATAAATATCAAAGTGATAACGAGTATATACTAAAATAAATTCATCTCTGGTCATTCTTTTCATCCTTAAAATAATTATCAACTACTTTAGTGGTAGTAGTTTGTGTTTTACTACCATCAGGTAGTGGTGGGTCTATGATTTTTATCTCAGAATTATTTTCTTCAAAGCCATAAGGAAAAGGTAAATTATTTTGAGATTCTATACATTCTGCTAAATCTACTTCATATTCGCCATGATACTTACATTTGTTACAATACTTTTCTACAATATAAGGTTTGACTAAATTTTCAAGCCATTTGTATCCAGTAATTTTAATTAATTCTACGATAAGTCGTTCACTTGCCTCTGTTTGATGTGTTGAATCTCTGTCATCCCATTTTAGGTTAATGCTTGCGCCACCATCAGATTCCATCGTAATCTTTAAAGATGTCTTTGTATTAGATTTTCTCATTTGCTTATCCTTGTTGGTTTACTAAATTTTGAAGTTGGTTACGATCATTTGTAGTAATTACGCAAATCCAAGACATTCCACCTCGATACATCCCTTTATGAAAAGCAGTCATGTATGAATATAATAGATGCCTAATATTAGGGAAGTTGGCCTTAGTTAAAATCATTTTATCGCTCACATTGAGTATTTTCCTCGCCTCACTAGTAGCAATATGATCATCTTTTAAAATGATTTTAGCTATTTGTAATTCAAAATCAGTAAGCATTAAACTATCCCTTAATGTCTGACACCAAAAGTTTTTTTATCAATCCTTAATAACACATGTGATAAACTTCCGCAGCCTAAAAAGTCGCAATTATGTTTACGATCTTCTGGGTAATCTTCTGGGTATTCATTAGGTGGTTCACCAATGATAACAAACTCATCATCGTATTCATACGCCTCTATAAGTTTCGCTCCACTAGGTATAAATCTATCAGGGATTTCAATTTTAGCCATTGTATTTGCCTCTTTAATTTTTGTAATATCCCAATAAGCACTTCTGCATTTGGGGCAAGTTATTGGTTTAAAAGGTTTTCGAGCTACCCATTCATGGTGGCATCTTTTACATTCGTAAGTCTTTATCATAATTCTATTGTATCACATTAAATGTAATGCGTCAAATTATTTCCAGTAGCAATAAAGGCAACCGTATGTGCATTTTGGTGGTTGAGTACAAAGCTCAACTTTATTTGCAAGGCAACCACACAATGATCTTTGTTTTTTAAGTTTATTACTTGGTTCAACACCTAGTATTTCACAGTCAAGTTGACTTACACAAGGTACGTTTTCCATATCAGGTTCGCAGCAAACTTCTGGTTCGCCTAATTCTTTCCATGCTTTCATACGAACATCAAGTGGCATATGAAACGTATCAAAGGGTAATTCTATCTTAGCATTTTTAAAACGTTCTTTAACGTGTGGATATAAATCAACAAAAGAAATTCGCACACGTCTTTCGGCTTCTTTCGCAATATGTTTAATAAGGTCTTTGTCTTTCTCCCAATTTACTATAGGGTCAATACGTAATACAACTCGGTCAGGTGTAAATCTTTTACAAAGTTCATGGTATGCACTTAATGATACTTCTAATGATTCTATATTAGGTTCTATGATGCCTTCGCTTAATCCAGTAATAGTGCAATGGATAATGACATCAATAAAATATTCACAGTCCCAATTATCGAATATATTTAAAAGTTTGCGTGGTTTTTAGTAATTAAAATTGCAGGTTTACCACTTCTTACCCAATCAATCCATTTGAGATTTATGGTAGGGTCACAACCTTCAGTAATTCCTATTGCGTTATTTTGTCGCATCAACTTGCTCCTTTTTTGCGCGTCCAACAAAAATTAAATCACCCTTACTCAATGAACATACTGAGAAAGGTTGGTCATAGTTTAATAACCATAAATGGACTGGTTTTTCATCTTTAAAACTAAATGGTAGTGTAAACCAATCTCTTTTAGGTTCGCACATAATAGCGTTCATATTCTGTATGGCTTCCATTTTATTCTGAAGTTTATTAATGTCATAATTTAAATTATTAATGTGTTTTTGTGCCCATTTTGGCAAGGTTTTAATGTCGTGTAATTCTTGTTTTTTCATTTTAAGCCTCATTATATTTGTTATTTATCGATCAATTCCTAATATTTTTTTAAATTCGTTCTGTAATTGTCGCCTTGCGTTTTCTTTAATTTGTGGAGTACCAGGCCAATGCGTTGTTATAAAATAAGCAAACTGAGAGGGTATTTCATAGTCTTCTCTATGACCTTGTTCATCATATACAATTGCATAAGGAATTTCATCATCGAAATTTACAGAATGAATATATAAATCATATTTACCTTTAATTTCCGAAATTTGTTTCATTTTAAACTCCTAAAAGTTTTCTCATAGTATCATCCAACAAATCAGGTCTATTATGTGCAAGTCTTATAGTTTTATTAAGATCGTTTTCAATGTTGCCACAAGTTGAACAATGCCATCGTTTATAGTTTCCACCATAGAAATTTTTCTCAAAAGATTGTATCCCCTCGCAAAATGGACAAGTATCTTTGCCCCAAGTATATTCCATTATAATTTACTCCTTCAAATAATTTAAACATCTATCATTTTCATAAAGGCATAAGGATGTAAAATAAAATCTATCCCAACAAGTTTTTTGAAGTAAACAGCCCCTACAAATCGGGCTTAAATTGTTTAAAGCTATTAAGTGCATATTCTCCAAAGTATGAAGTAAGTTAGAATAGTAATTCATAAAATCTGTTAGTTAAAAGTCTTGCATATTTAATCTCCTAAATTAATTTATCCAAACATTTACACATTTCAACTGTTAATAGTATTTTTCCACAATCGCATTTATAAAAAGGTTTGCCGCAAATTACTACTTCATTTCCATCGGTATTAAGTGTTTTATATTCATCATAGTGTAATTGAAATTTTCCACCACAATCATAGCAAACTAATGTTTGAGGATATTTAAATTTCTTGATCATAAATTTACCCACCTTACTTTAACAGGTAATCATTCCATATAACCTGATCCACCATGTATATGGTCTTCATGGACTATCTCAGCCTCTTTATTTCTTGCGACAATTTCTTCATTGATAATATCATAAACACCATATGCTATTTTATGCACATATTTATAAAGTTTTTCTATTTCAAGCATTTCATTAATAGCATCACTTAAATTACTAAATGAACAAAATATCCTTACTATACTATCATATTCAGATGTTATATATTTTGTATTACCAATTTTTACTACTTGATATCTTTCGGTTTTCATAATCTAATCTCCCTTTAATTTATTCACCCTGAGTTAATAACAAATCCTGTTTTTCAGTAAAAATTTGATAAAT
>JBAZGP010000328.1:0-4462 GCA_041652835.1 Lutibacter sp.
AAGCTGATATTTTTAATTCGTTTTCTTTTAATTCGAATAAAAAATTATCTAAAATAGGTAATGTATTGTTGCTATTGATAACGCCCCCCAAAACCTGAAGCTGTTTTAATAATTGTCCGCTTGATACTATAAATTTCATTTATGATTATTTTAATGGAATGATTTACAAATATATTCTAAATATGTTGTTTTTAAAAGAATTTTTATCAACACATTATAAATATAAAATATAAAACAAATTTAACCTTAAATAAAGAGAATTATATCAATAAAATGTAAAAAAAAAGCCATAAAAATATTATTTTGGGCGTTCCCCGCCAACTGGCGGGTCGGGCTTTCGTTACTCGCTTTTTTTAGTTGCGAAAAGCAACTAAAAAAGAGCTCAAACATGCCACTCAATCCCTAACGCGGCTCGAAGTACAAATTATCAATTATGAATTTCAACTGAACTTCTAAGTACGGACAGCTCGCGAGCTGTCCCTACAATTTCTACGTACGGACAGCTCGCGAGCTGTCCCTATTCATAATATTTAAAGCAAAACTCAAACTACATATTTCGTCTATATTGTCCGCCCACTTCAAACATTGCCTCTGTAATTTGTCCGATAGAACAAACTTTACAAGCTTCCATTAATTGTTCAAATATATTTTCGTTATTCACTGCTTTTTCTCTTAAAAAGGCAATTTGTTCTTTTACTGCGGAAGCATTTGCTTTGTTTAAGTTTTCAACTACCGTGATTTGGTATTGCTTTTCTTTTTCTGTAGCTCTAATTACTTCTTGCGGTAAAATAGTTGGTGAACCTTTGCTGCTTAAAAAAGTGTTTACGCCAATAATTGGAAATTCCCCATTGTGTTTTAAGGTTTCGTAATACAAACTTTCTTCCTGTATTTTACTGCGTTGATACATCGTTTCCATAGCGCCTAAAACACCGCCGCGTTCTGTAATTCTATCAAATTCAACATAAATGGCTTCTTCCACCAAATCGGTTAATTCTTCAATAATAAAAGAACCTTGAATCGGATTTTCGTTTTTGGTTAAGCCCAATTCTTTGTTGATAATCAACTGAATGGCCATAGCACGGCGCACACTTTCTTCAGTTGGCGTTGTTATGGCTTCATCGTAAGCATTGGTGTGCAAGCTGTTACAATTGTCGTAAATGGCATATAAAGCCTGCAATGTGGTTCGAATATCATTAAAGTCAATTTCTTGTGCATGTAAAGATCTTCCTGAAGTTTGAATGTGGTATTTCAACATTTGAGCTCTTGGATTGGCTCCATATTTTTCTTTCATGGCTTTCGCCCAAATTTTACGTGCAACTCTTCCAATTACCGCATATTCAGGATCGACGCCGTTGGAAAAGAAGAAGGATAAATTTGGTCCAAATTCATTGATATCCATTCCTCTCGACAAATAATATTCAACATAAGTAAATCCGTTTGACAAGGTAAAAGCCAATTGCGAAATCGGATTTGCGCCGGCTTCTGCAATATGATATCCCGAAATGGAAACCGAGTAAAAATTTCTAATGTTGTTAGCAATAAAATATTCCTGAACGTCACCCATTAAACGCAAAGCAAATTCTGTAGAAAAAATACAGGTATTTTGCGCTTGATCTTCTTTTAAAATATCGGCTTGCACCGTTCCGCGAACTTTAGTTATGGTTTCTGTTTTAATTTTGTGATAAACATCATGAGGTAAAACTTCATCTCCGGTAACGCCCAATAATTTTAATCCCAATCCGTTATTTCCTTCAGGCAATTCGCCTTGATATTGCGGACGAGCAATGCTTTTTTTCTTATAAATGGCTTTTATTTTTTCTTCAATTTCTTTTTCAAGTCCGTTTGCCACAATATATTTCTCACATTCTTGGTCAATGGCCGCATTCATAAAAAAGGCAAGCATCATTGGTGCCGGGCCATTAATGGTCATAGAAACGGAAGTCATTACGTTAGTTAAATCAAATCCTGAATATAATTTTTTAGCATCGTCTAAACAGCAAACCGAAACACCTGCATTTCCAATTTTTCCATAAATATCCGGACGAATGTGCGGATCGTGTCCGTATAAAGTTACGGAATCAAAGGCCGTAGACAAGCGTTTTGCTGGAAGTCCAAAACTAACATAATGGAAACGTCGGTTTGTGCGCTCGGGTCCGCCTTCTCCGGCAAACATTCTTGCAGGATCTTCACCAATTCTTTTAAATGGAAAAAGGCCAGCGGTATAAGGGAATTCACCAGGAACATTTTCTTCTAATGTCCACAATAATAAATCGCCCCAAGCTTCGTATTTTGGCAGAGAAATTTTAGGAATCTGAGTATGTGATAAAGATTCGCTGTGTGTTTTTATGTTTAATTCTTTACCGCGAACATTAAAGGTAAAATCTTCATTTTTATACGACTGTTTTTTGGTTTCCCAATTTAAAATAACTTCCCAGTTATAAGGATTCAAGTCCATTTTAACACGGGCAAATTCTTTGAATAAAAGTGATAAAAATTCAGAATTGCTGTCGTTTTTAACTTGTTTCAGAATTTCTTCTTCATTCAAACCTATTTTTGTCAGATGGCTTTGATTTTCAGCACTTGCAATATTTGCAACAGAACAAACTGTTTTATAAATTCCAAATAATTTTTGGGCAACTTCTTTTTGGCTTCTTGCTCTTTGATTGTAAGTCCTGTTATTTTCTGTGATTTCCGACAAATATCTCACGCGGTTTGGTGGAATAATATATTGTTTTTCGCTTATTTTATCAGAAATTTCATAGGTGCTTTTAAAGTGAGTGCCTGTTTTTTCGTTAATTTTTTTTATGAGCACCTGATACAATTCATTGGTTCCCGGATCGTTAAACTGAGAAGCGATAGAGCCGTAAACAGGCATAGAATCAACACTATTTTCCCATAAAAGATGATTGCGCTGGTATTGTTTTTTCACATCACGCAAGGCGTCTAAAGCACCTCTTTTGTCGAATTTATTCAACGCAATTACATCCGCAAAATCAATCATGTCGATCTTTTCCAATTGTGTTGCGGCACCATATTCTGGTGTCATCACATATAAGGAAACATCTGAATGGTCTAAAATTTCGGTATCGCTTTGTCCAATTCCCGAAGTTTCTATAATTACCATATCAAATTTGGCAACTTTTAAAATGTCTACAGCAATGTTCACGTGTTTTGACAAGGCCATATTAGATTGGCGCGTTGCCAATGAGCGCATATAAACACGGTCGTTTTTTATCGAATTCATCCTAATTCTGTCGCCCAATAAAGCACCGCCTGTTTTTCTTTTTGAAGGGTCAACCGATACAATGGCGATTGTTTTTTTAGGAAAATCTTTTAAATATCTTCTTACCAATTCATCAACCAAAGACGATTTTCCTGAACCGCCAGTGCCTGTTATCCCTAAAACTGGTGTTTTAGATTTTTTAGATGCTTTTTTAATTCCATCGATAAAATCAGTATGTTTTTCTGAAAAATTTTCAGCAGCAGAAATGGCTTTTGCCAATTTCATAGGATTTTTTCCGGCCAAATCGGCAACAGAAAAATCAACAACTTTACCGGTTGGAAAATCGCATTTTGAAATCATATCATTGATCATTCCCTGTAAACCCATACTTCGGCCATCATCTGGAGCATAAATTCTTGTAATTCCATACGCTGTTAATTCCTTAATTTCTTCAGGAAGAATAACGCCGCCGCCGCCGCCAAATATTTTAATTTGAGAAGCACCTTTTTCCTGAAGCAAATCGTACATATATTTAAAATATTCCATATGTCCGCCTTGATAGGAAGTCATTGCAATGGCATTTGCATCTTCTTCAATGGCACAATTCACCACTTCTTCAACACTTCTATCATGACCCAAGTGAATCACTTCAACTCCGGTAGCCTGAATAATTCTTCGCATAATATTTATGGCGGCATCATGGCCATCAAATAGGGAAGCTGCAGAAACTATTCGAACTTTATTTTTTGGTTTGTAAGGTATAATTGTATCCATTTTATTTTTTCTTGTGAGCCTGCAATTTAACTAAAATTAATAATAAATTGGCTGTTTTTGAAGTTTTAACTTGACGACATTCACATGGTAAAAAAAATAAATAGAAGATTAAAAAAGAAGGAAGAAGAGCAAAGAAGCTATAAATACTTTAAAAAAGAAAAGATTTTTCTACATTCTAAATAATTCAAATTTTGTTCATTTTTATAGGCTTCTTTTTCAAAACTGATGTTTTTGTAGGCGATAACATGTTTTTTATATTGAAGAATTCTAATAAAATATTCGATAAAATACCAAACAAAAAAGAAAATCCAAAGCAATTCCACTTGTTGTTTTAAATGAATTTTTTCGTGATTCAGAAAAAAGGCATCTTTTATGCTATTCTTATTTCTCAAGAAGATAAAAGGAAAAACCGTTAATCCGGAATATTTCTTCGGAATTATATATTTAAAAATGACAATCATATCA
>JBAZGP010000329.1:0-4453 GCA_041652835.1 Lutibacter sp.
AATTACATGGCATATTTTTAGAACTATAAAGGCAATTCCCAATACTCCGAAAAAGCCTATCCTACTACTTGATGTTGATTTTTTCATGTTTTTTACGAATTTAGCACAACCCACCCATCCGGGCAGTTGCGGTTTTGGTTTATAATATGGTTTATCGCTTCATCACTGAAGCCTAATTCTTTGAGTTTTGGTATTGCTGTTTTCATTTGGTTATTTTTTTATAGTATTCGGCAGGACATAAGTTTCTGCGGCAATGACTAATACATGGTTCTTGAATATCAACACCTTCGTATCTGCAATGTCTGCAAGTATGCATTGAATTGTCTGATATAACGATTTCTCCATATTCATCACTTTTAACATTTTTCACTTCGGGTTCTTTCGGCTTGAACTGATCGGCATATTCCTCCATAGCCTTTAATGTATTTTCCTCCTCAACAATAGTTAGGTGTTTCGGATAGTGCTTCCTTAAAATTTCTTTTGCTGTTTTCATATTACGATTTTTTTAATAATTTCCGATGTTCAAAACATTCCTGATTTTCTAACATACAAACGTTTGCTATAAAAGAAACTGCCTTGTTTAGCTTGGTGCAATTTCCGTATAAAATACGGTGCGATGGGTTGGTTACTTTGCCGTTTTCCGTGTATAAATTGTCGTAAGAATGGTATTTTTCCAAGTCCCTGACCATACTTTTACAGTCGTTGCAGTTGCAGTCTATTTTTTGGAGTTCGGTTATGCTTTGTTTATCCATTTTAAAAATGTTAAAGATTTGACAATCACATAAAATAACCGATATTGCGTTCGGGTTGCTTTCACACCTCGGTTGCACTAATTGCGATTTTGGACATCTATTATAGTTTTTTATGTAGCATCAATTTTTCATGCCAAATCAATTATTTTTTTAATAACACCCCTTTTTTATTTTTTCATGCAGTCGCTTCATTTTTTCCTGCTCAATCCTAAATTTCCTTTTAGTGGCATAATGTACGAAAGGAATTGAAATATACCCTATAAACGCCCAGAAATGACATTCTAAGAGCATTTTAAGGATATACAACTCACCGCAAAGGTATTTTAGCCATTTTACAGGTTTTGACTGTGAAATGTAGGATATCGGCAAACCGATTGAAAGTAGGATTATAGACAGGATTCGGGAGCGCATGGTTAAAGTAATTTTTTTTGAATATCGTAAATAATTACTATTGCTTCCGTGAATGCAAGTTGCTTTGACACCAACATAGTCTTATTAATATTATCTGTCTCAGTTTGTTTTTGCAACTCTATTTCATCTACTTTTTTCATAATATTGTCTACGGCATTTTGCAAATGCTTATTAATAGCTACCTCGAACCTGTTCATGTTTTTTAGTTTTGTGTAAAGGTACAAATATCCGTTTTAAAATTGCAAATTTAAAAAGTTAAAAATTGTTAATTTATCCAATCCTGCGACTGGCAAACTGTTCAGCCTTTGCCTTTGAAATTACGGTACGCATAAAATCTAATTGGTGAACTATCGTGCTGTTTAACCTGTCTATCCAGTTAACTAGGTAGTTTTCACGCTTACAAGTGCTTTCAATGAGTTTCTTTAAAATACTTGCCGAAACGCCCAATTTTAGCTGAGCAACGATAGAATTTTGCACCGCTTGATCTTGATGGTATTTTGCATCAGCTAACATTTTTGAAGTTCGTGCCAAATATGCCATAAGGTCAAGCCCCCTGTCAACACATTCTTCTGGATTTTCTGAACAGGTAATATTTAAAAAGTCGTCAATTACTTTTGCCTGTTCTTCTAATTGTTCTAAGGTTTCTATTTGTAATAACATTTTTTTATATTTTTAATCCGTTTTATAATGGCTGTTTTTTCTCGTTTTCAAATTTAGTTGCTCCGCATTTGTATTTCACATTGTCAATCAATAGCTGATATTCTACCACTTTGCCACACTCGAAAATAAATCCAATTATCTCGACTGTCTTGCCGTTTATTTGCCAGCGTTGGTTCATGTGGTAGAATGGGGCTGGCATTTATTTTCTATAATATTCATTATCATTTAATTTCTTACAAACACTATCGCATGGTTCTTTTAAACATGTTTGGTGTTCATACTTGCAGTATCTACAAGTTTCATATTTTGTTCCAGATGAAACAATTTCACCGTACTGGTCTTTTTTAACTTTTGGTTCTTTCTGCTTAAACTGTTCTGCATACTCTTCCATAATAATAATGGTTGCTGTTTGCGGATCATAATGTTCAATAGTTTCTTGAATATAAACCGCTAATTCTTCTGCTGTTTTCATATCTTGTTTTTTAATTTTATAAAATATTTTATTTGGGGGTATGGGTTAAAATTTTACTCAATAAGAATTTATAATTTACTTCGTGCAACCCTCGTATTTCCTTACTGTTCCACTCTGGCTGGTTGCTCCAAATTATTTTATTTGACATCATAAAGCGAAAATACTGCTTATCATGGTAAATAAATGTTCTTAATTCGCCAACTCCGAAATTTCCGAGGAACCCATTAATTGAATGGTGTTCATGGTTTTTATCGTGCCTGTCTTTGAAAAATTCAAACCCGTTTATTATTTCTTTTTCTTCCGGGCAAATGAAGAAATGATAAGATAATGGAGGTGCTAAAAATATTGGTATTTTCTTATATGTACCTGAAATATTAAACTCTGAATTTGTGTACCTGAAACATTGTTCAACAATTTTACCGACTTCATCACCCTTTTTCTTATCAATCTTTTTTATCTCAAGTCCGAAAATTGCTCCTGACTTTTTACAGGTTAATACAAAGTCAATTCTACTTTTACCATCTTTTGACCATACCTCCTGATCAATATTGAAATATGGCCTTAATGCTAAAATAATTTTTTGTTCTACTTCTTTTTCTGTCATAACTTAAAATTTTATTTCTTCAACTTCGTAAAATCCCGTATTGGGGTTAATTTTTTGTTCTTCCTCATCTGAATAACCAAATTTATTAAGTGGGCAAAATCCATCCATTTGCTTAAAACGGTTTGTAAACCTGTCAAAATTCAACTCCACATCACCGGGAATTCCGTTTAACTTTTGCTTTTTAATCTTACGGCTTATGAATTTAACAAGAGTATTTTCGCTATCCGATGAATAATAAGGCCGGTGCGTAAATAGGATATTATCACATTTATTGCCCCACATCGCCCCGCCTGATAGGTCGTAAATGTCCGGGCAATTATAATCCTCACCTTTTTTTTGTAGGCCACCTTTTGGATGTGCTATTATTTGATAAAATACATTTTGTTCAACTGCAAACCTTTTAGCGGTTGTAAGATATTTTGATAGGTAAACATCCTCCCGGCCCCCGGCCTTCGTTAAATCGTTCTCAAGCTGGTTAAATGGATCAATAATACATCCATCAATATTGTGTTTTATAATCAACTCCCGGAAACGGTTATGCATATAGTCGGGTGTCGGGCTGTCATTTTTTGGATAAATCAAATAGAAATGGTCTTTTATAAACTCCATACCTTCTTTGAGTTCCTCAAGTGTCATTTGGTTAGCGTGGTGTTTTTCCGTGCTTTTTCCTATGTAAGAGTGTATCAAGTCTTTGTAAAATTCCTCTTCCGGCATACTTTCAGGTGAAAAAATACCCCATTTATAATTATCTAATTTTGATTTTATCAATGCAAGTTGATACATCATTGCACTTTTGCCGTGGTTCCCAATACCGGCCATAAGTGTTATTTCACCTCTTTTGTGCCTAAAATGCTTGTCAATTTCAGGATAGTGTGTCGTTTCACCCTGGGAAGTACCATTTTCAAAAGTATAGATTATTTTGTCTTTTATGTCCTCAAGGTAAATCACATCCTTTGCCGGTTCATCTTCAATGATAATATCCTGTTTGATTATTTCTTCATACCTGATCTTAAAAGTTTCTTCATAAATTGGAAAGTTTTTACCGCTATCAATAGATTTTTGCAGGGCAATACAAGCAGCCTTATAATCATCCGGGTTTTTCTTATTAATCTCAAGCTGCAAAATTCTCAATGCTTCGTGTTCTTCAACCAAACCGCCTCCTATAAAGCCCCCGGCCAGATAACCAGCCTTAACAAGTTTTTTATGTTTTTCACCATCAACAGCAGAACGGATAATTTCAATAGCTGCATCCAACTTTTTATAATCGGTGTTTACTGCCTCAATTATCTGCTTGGTCTCTTTGGTTTCTACAATCTTGCCCTTATCTTTGAAAACTTCTGAATTTTCGTTTATGTAAATTTCAGGATCGTAACTTGCAAAACAAACCCGGCTTATATTTTTTGACGTGGTGTCAAGTGAAGGGTATTTTTTTATAAGTCCAAAATAATATTTTTCGTGGTTTTCAATTTCTGGAGGTATCTTAACCAAAACTTTCAGTCCGTCCCCGGACGGTGAAATAAATGCGGCAAAAGTATATTTATCTTCGCAAATCTG
>JBAZGP010000330.1:0-1052 GCA_041652835.1 Lutibacter sp.
ATAACCATATCCATCAAACTGGATTTTCCACTTCCCCAATCGCCGTATATGCCAATAGTCGAGGGTGTTAAATCATTATTTAAAATGATTTTCTTTGTAACATCAACTAAGTAGTCAAAGTCTAATAGGTCGATGTTAGTTTCGCAGTCTTTCCACATAAGATTATCAATAATGTTATTTGTTTAGAGTGGGAAATGAACCTTTTTGCATCCCCCTCCCTTTTTTTTTCTTTACTACACCTATTTATTCTTGATCATTTTTTGTAATATTTTCCATCCTCTTTATAATCGGTTGCAAAGTTGATTGTGCACCTTTTATGATTACATTAAACGATGATCCACTTTCGATTGAAATTGCCTATTTGGTTTTGGAGGTGTAAATCTATACAATAATTTTATTGTTTTGACCGGTGAGGATGAAATTTGTTTGAAATTGAAGGGATTTGGGGATTTAGGATTTAGGATTTTGTGATTTAGGATTTGGTGATTGAGGTTTGGGATTTTGGGTAAAAAATGGGATTGGTGGATAAGAAGGGAGAATGAAATAAAAAATGAAAAATGGGATTGGGTATTTATTTACATCCTAAATCCAAAAACCGTGAATTCAAACAGTCCGGATAAGTGGTTGAAGATATCGTAGTGTTCGTCATCGACGAGGAGGAAATAAAACAGTTGTTTTTTATCGATTTCCCGCATAGCGTCTATAGGAAAATCGGGGATGTTGTCTTGTCTGATGGGGTGAATCTCTGTTTCGGAGAAAATGGATGGGTAAATGGCCAGGTTGTAATACAGTTTTTTGGCTTGCCGGAGGGTAAGAGAGGATAGCTCACCGTCAAATCTGAAGAGGAGGAATCTGCTTTGGTGGTAGCAGCCAGCGGTGATTTGGGTGCTGACGGTGTAGGGCATAGCGATGATGTTACGATCTGGTGCCAGATTTCATTTGAAAAGAATCAGTTTTAGAGTGTAAAAATGGCAAAAATCAATGAGATTTACAAAAGGATTTAGGATTTAGGATTTAGGATTTGGGATTGTTGATTTAGGATTTATGGAGAT
>JBAZGP010000330.1:1062-4419 GCA_041652835.1 Lutibacter sp.
TTTTCATAATGATTATGATTTAATATGATACAGTTGGGGTGTTTATGGTTTTATTGGTGAATCATGGATGCCTAATCTGGTGGGGAAGGCACATGTTGTAAACTTGCGCCAGCTGGGGAAGGGCCAGTTGGGTGAAAATCAGCCCCTTCGTGAAGTAAGCCCCTTCGTGAAGTAAGCCACTTCGTGAAGTGGCTTTATCGTGAAGGGATAGGAGTTTGCAAAGGTTTTGCATGCCTTTGCAAACCTCTTAGGCACTTATGATTCATTATATCAGCATGTTACAAGGCTTATGCAAAGTTTGCAGACTTTGCACCCTTTCTCTTTTTTTTACATTTTTTCATAAATGCCTGTTGCTGTTTTCTTAAGTCTGGATTCCAGGAGCTTTTTAAGAAGTCCATCAATGCTGCGCATGCCTAGGTGGTGTTTGAATCCCATGTTGATTGCCTGACCTCTGGAGAATGTGTTTGGGAGGTCGTTATAAAAGGCCTCCTTGTTTGGGGCTCCATTGAAAACCAATGTTACTTTTTCTTTTGGCAGACTATTAAACATGACCAGGCTATGTTGAAGGTAGAGCCTGGAGAGACGAAGGGCCAGGTTAAAATCTACATCGTCACAAATAATGTTATCTTCTTTCGAGTTTGATTCAAACTTGCGTATGGCAGTGAATATCATGGCTATACGGTATAAGAGTAAACCCAATCGTTTTACAATGCTCGCCGCATTTTGACTGTTAAAAGTGGTGACGTCAGATAACATGTTTGTGAATGAGTTATTTAGGATCTTCCATTGCTCATCTGACAATATAAAATTTGTATGGTTTCTTTGTAAGAATGACCTCATCTCATAGACTAAAACAGATAAAATGGAAAATGTATCTGAAAGGTTTGGTAATCCGGGCTGAGGAGAAACATCATTCCATTTAGCAGTGGATTTAAATACATAAAAAAGAAACCTGCTAAAAAGACCATCATCAGCAGAAGATATTAAGCCGGCGATTTGACCAGGCGTTCCGGTTAACGCAACTGATAATCTGGGTGTGTTTACTTCCAGGTATTCATTGTCAGTTTTTCTGGAACAGGAAATGGTTTCATGATGAAACGCTTTTCTTAACATATCAGAATAAGAACCCCAGTCTTGTTTTAAAATATAGCTCATGGTATCGGCTTCCGTTTCACAAATTACTCCGGTACCCTCATTTTCGTTTAAGTGACTTAAAATTTTTGCATAGCTTGAATTTGCCGGAATAAAAAAAACTTTAAATGGAGGAGGCTTTGGAGGATCTTCCTGTGGGTTGATATCTTTCTTTCTTTTACGCAGTTTATAAGCCTGGTTTTCTTTTTTGTAATTTTTTTGATTCTCCTGGCTATTTTTTAAAAGAGTAGATTGAATTGTATCTCCCAGCTCTCTGGAATATTTTAATGTTCCTTTTCCAGAAGCAGGTGGAGCAATAACAAAAGAGAATAGATTGGGAAAGACTGTTTGCCGGCTATACACTCCTTTAACATTTGGAAGACAGCCACTCAGAATACTAAGTGCTCCAGTAAAAAACACATCTCTTTCCCGGGGATCGACAAAAGATAAAACACCTTTTTTAATCATTTTAGGCATCAATTCATAATCTTCCACGGAAATGACAGGAGAACTAATAAGACAATTATCAGAAGAATTGCAAAAATCGTGAAAGGGTGCAAAGTCTGCAGGATCTGCAAAACCTGTATTCTGATAAGAAAAGGCACTTCGAATCACAGACTCTAACTCTTTGTCGTCCAGATCGTAATGGCTGCGGCAAAAGGTTAAAGTCTGCTCAGCGGGTATACCAGCATGTTTGCAACAATTTGCAAGACGGAAAATGAAATTGTTGCGGTTTCCGTTGATGTAAATGCCGCTCTTTTCAGTGATTATCTGGCAGTTAGTGAATATATCTGAGAAATCAGGGGGTGAAATTGGTTTTTTGGAAATCTCACTATTTTTCACTTGTTCGACAAGGAAAATTTCAGAAGAAACATTGAGGTAAAGATCCGGGTCATAAGACAGAAAACACAGACGGGGGATATCCTTCACAGATCGGTCTGATAAGATGCCGGTTTTTTGCTCGTAATAATCGGCCACCTGGTTAAAAGCAAGCAAATGGTTTTCTTGGGTGGAGTTGGTTATTATAAAAACCTTGAGGCCATTTCCCTTGGGACTGATGAACGAAGCATAAGTTGCAGGCATGGACTCCACCATTTTTCGGAGTTCTTCGATAGGACCCTTCACATTGTCGAAGTCGAGGCATATCACCGGATTGTATTCCTGCAGGCAACTCAGCCGTCTACCTTTGGTGAAAACTCCGGAAGGAGTAAAACCAGGGAGCGTTTTTTTCAGGTTATCCGCTTCTTCTTTTTTTCCCTGGAGGTAAAGCAGCCTGATTTTTACGATTTTCGTTTGATGTTTATTTTTTTTCACTGATAGCAGTACCTCATACAGAGGCAGCACACCCAGGAGATGGGTGAATTTGTGAAATACTGAAGTTTGGAAATCACTCATCAGGCACAGTATTTAGGTGAATAATTCGGTTAACACCCTTGATCTGTACAACTCCATTACGTTGCAGCAAGAAAAGCCTGGGAGTAGTAGAAACAAATGACAGTCCCCAGGAAATCTCTTTGAGCCTGGATAATTGTTGAGACAGGAAGAAGATCCTGCCAGCTGATGAACGAAGCTGTTGCAGATTCGTTGAATTTGGATTTTTCATAAACATAATTTTTTGTTAAAAGGTTAAAAATGAGGCACACTATTTTATTCAGATTCCTTTGCAGAGAACCCGGAACAAAATCACAAAAAAGAGATCAGGTGTTAAAATTGCCGGAAGCAGGGAAGAGACTTGTTAGTTTATCCGGGAGACTAAATAAGCAGGAGACAGTAAATAATAGTTGGGGCAATTGGCAAATACACTTCAAGCTTAAAAAGTGAGATTAATAAAGGTTGTTTGTTTAGGTTTTGTTCATGATAATTAAAATAAATAGTTCAAATTAAACAAAGGGTTATAGGATAAAAATAAAGCAAGTCACCCAATAAAACAGTAAAAAATGTTTGGTAAATGCTGGGTATCTGCTTTATAGCGGTTCAAATATAAATAAAAAATAATCACTCAGATAAAAAATTTAATGCAATTTGTTTTGATTTGTGTGAATTTGTCACCAATAATGTCAATACTAAATAAAATCAGGTAAAATGAAAAATAATTATAATTTAATTATCCATTTTCTTTGTAATAAGATTGATTTGTTGTATTTTAGCACTATCGTTTTGACGGTAGAAACAAGAATATTAACCTTAAAAGTGTTACCTGAAAGACCATTTTTAAAACTAAAAAAC
>JBAZGP010000331.1:0-4373 GCA_041652835.1 Lutibacter sp.
TTGTTTCATTTCTTTTTTTGTAGTGCAGTTGTGTGGTTTCGTCATTGTGAAGTTTTTGTAAAAAACTGTGGCAATCTGTTTGTTATTATGACTTTATGTTCCATTGAAAAACACACCCCTCGCCCCAATGTCATTAAGTTAAGCTTATATGTCATTTTTTTGTCCTTCCGAGGTACGAGGAATCTCATAATGCTGTGATAGTTTGTTGCGATTCCTCCTTTGTCGGAATGACAAATATTTCCTTAACTTAATGACATTGCCCCTCGCCCCTCTCAAGAGGACGGCCAAGCGTTAAGAAATCGGAGATTCACGAACACATATTTATATAAATAATTAAGTGTAGTGAGTAAAACAGCCGGTGGCTGATTTTAGCGTTGGTGCGAGGTGGCGCACTGGCGTTGTTGTACTTTTAATATTTAACTTCTAATATTTAAAATTATAATTTGAACTTGAAACTTTAAACTTTGCACTTTTAATATCTAATATTTAACCTTCCTCCAGCAGACAAACCTTTAACTTTTAACTTTTAATATTTAATATCTAACTTTTAACTTTCTTCTTGCGGTTCCATTGGAAAACTCATTCGAGTAAAATTTTCCGAAAAGTAGCAACATTCTTGTCCGTAGCTTTGTAGAATTCTGGGAACTCCCGAACCAAGTTGTTCTACCAAATCCATATCCCTAAAAACACGCATGATTTCTTTGCTAACCCTTTATAAATTAAATCACTATCCATTTGCCATTTTTGGTAGCACCTTCCCTTCTTATAATTCCTAGTTTTTTTAACTTATTCAGGTTATACTCAACACCTCGTATAGATATTTTCAATTGCTTTGCAATCGCTTCACTTGTAGAATTAGGATTTATTTTTAAGATCTCCATAATTTCACGCGCGGTTTCTACCACAGTTTCTACCACAGTTTCTACCACAGTTTTTTGAGCTTCTTCATCCATTGGAAAACTCATTCGAGTAAAATTTTCCGAAAAGTAGAAACATTCTTGTCCGTAGCTTTGTAGAATTCTGGGAACTCCTGAACCAAGTTGTTCTTCGTGTTTCCCATTTTAAAGATTGTTAATCTTCTTTTCTCATTTCCCAATACCCTTCTTTACGACCGCCTTTTCGGATAATAATTTTACTCTCTTTAAGTTTATTTATCTGATATTCTACTCCTCTAACTGATAAATTAAGTTTATTGGCAAGCAACTCACGAGTAATTTGTGGGTTATTTATAATCAAATCTAATACTTCAGAAGTCTTACTCACAGTCTTACTCACAGTCTTACTCACAGTCTTACTCACAGTTTTTTGTGCTTCTTCATCCATTGGAAAACTCATTCGAGTAAAATTTTCCGAAAAGTAGAAACATTCTTGTCCGTAGCTTTGTAGAATTCTGGGAACTCCTGAACCAAGTTGTTCTACCAAATCCATGTCCCGGAAAACACGCATGATTTCTTTGCTCCGTGGAATAGAAACGCCTTGAAAAAATTCTTCTTTTGATACTCCTTGAGGCAAAGTGCCATAAGAAGTGATTTCGAAACGATCGGAAAAGAACTCAAATTTGGGAGCTAATTCATAAGTGTAATCGTTGTGGACTATAGCATTAATAACGGCTTCACGCAAAGCAACGGTATTCCATTGCTTTTTTTCGATGCGTTCTTTGGAGGTGATTGTAGTAAAAGTTTTGTTTTCTACTTCTATTTTATCGAGTACTTGTTTGGTGGCTTTAATCAACGAGCAAAACCCAAATTCTTCTGTTTGTATTAGATCTACCCGAGTCGTACCGGCATATTTGGCCACTTTGACAGACGTGTTGTTGTTATCCGCTAGCAAATAGGCAACGTAATTGAGTTTATCATCTGCTGTTAGCAATTCTAACGACTTTGGGAAAGTAGTTTGTAATGTTTTACCCATAGCATCATAATAAATACGCAATTGCTCAAACTTCAATTCTTGATTTGGGGATGCCATCTTTCCAATAGCTGTTTTTGTGCGTTTGATGAATAAATCTTCAATCATTCGTTCTGTCATGGGTTCGGAAGCACTTCCGCTTCGCATAAAAGCACCTTTGGAAGACATTCCGTATTTTTTGATGTAATAAGGGCGTTCTTGACCACTTGCTATAATTAATTTGATGATATCCTTTTCATCGCGCGTTTCTGCAACTACATCAAACAATCCCATACAAGAGGGTGCAATGTTATTTTTAATTCGGTCTTTAATTTGCAGTTGCACTTGGTCTATATCTTCAATACCTACGATTTTACCATCATTTGCAATCCCTATGTAAATAATTCCTCCGCCCAAATAGTTTAAAAATGCCACAACTTCTTTTTCAAGATGATCTGTTACTTTTTGTTTAAATTCTATTCGATTGTTTTCTGGCATAATTGATAGAGGAATTTTTTTTATTTATTTATATTTTGGCGCTAAGTCACAAAGGTTTTGTTTAAAGTTTAAAGTTTAAAGTTTAAGGTTGTTGAAAGTTGAATTTTTAATTGTTAATTTTTAATTTTTAATTGTTGCTCGTTATTTTCCCAACGAAGCCAACGAAATCACATTTATTCCGTCGGGTCGGCGATAGCTCATTCCTGTTCCGGTAATAATGTTTAATGATTTCGGCACATCCATTTTGCTTGTATCTATGTTTTTTGCAAATTTTTTCAGATTTTCGGCGGCTTCGTCGATATATCCTACACCGAGTTTTATTTCAAAAGCGGCATAATCGCCATTACGTTTCTGAACAATAGCGTCAACTTCCAAACCATACGAATCATTATAATGAAATACGTTAGCGTCATTTGCTTTGGCATACACATTTAACTCGTGCGTTGCCAATGACTCAAATAAAAACCCTGTATATTTTATATCTTTTACCAACGATTCTTTATCTAATCCCAACGCTGCTACTGCCAACGATGTGTCACACAAATGTCTTTTGGGTGATTTACGCAACGATGCCGATGAGCGAATATGCGGATTGAAAGCAGGTTGTTCATACAAAATCATTAAGCGCGACAGCGCATCAAGATATTCTGATAGTGTATTTCTTGACAATTCATTTCTATCAGAAGTTTTCACATCTTGCTCTAATGTCTTATTATCTACCAGTGTGGCTGTGTTCCTTGCAATTGAACGCAATAAACTGCGCACTTTTAACGGGTCGCGTTTAACTCCCGAAACCTTACTCATATCCACTTCACAAAGTAAATCAACATAGCCTCTATTCATCTTGAGCGCATTTTTTATGCTTTCATTTAATAAAGTGGGCCAACCACCTATCAGTATTTTATCTATAATGAAATCAAGTGTAATCCCTGCATCGTAAAAGGTTGGAAAGTCCGCTTGAAGCAAATCCGACATTTTAACTATACCGGTCGAATAACCTAATTCCTGCCAAGTCATTGTGTCCATTTGCACCACAGTAAAACGCCCAGCACCACTGTGTAGTTTGACGTCATCTGTTGGATTGGCCGATCCGGTCAGAATAAATTGCCCTTTCGCTTTACGATCGTCCACTTCGTGCCTTATATAATTCCAAATTTCGGGTTGTTCTTGCCATTCGTCAATTAATCGAGGCGTATCACCTATCAGTAAAAGTTGGGGGTTTGTTGCCATGATTATAGGAACCTGTTTGTCCCTATCCATCTCTAAAACGCTTTTTGCAAATTGTTTAGCTGTAGCTGTTTTTCCACATGATTTTGGTCCTTTTATAAGCACTGCACCCGAGGCAGACAACAACTCCGATAAGTCTTCTTCAATTATTCTTTTTATATAACTCATAATTAGGCATATAATTCTGACACAAAGATATAAATAACTTTTGATTGTGCAAATTTAAGAAGTTTTATTGTGCATATTTAAGATGTGTTGTTGTGCAAATTTAAGGATTTATGTTGTGCGTAAATTAGAAATTTCGTAATAAAATTTAAGAGACCCTGATAGTTATAAGTTGAATGTTCAATTGGCTAATTGTTGATTGTTTAATTGTTTAATTGGTTAATTGGTTAACTGTTTAATTGGTTAATTGTTTAATTGGTTAATTGGTTAACTGTTTAAGCGTTTAATTGGTTAATTGTTTAACTGTTTAAGCGTTTAATTGGTTAATTGTTTAATTGTTCGTAACATTCATATTTTCGGCTAAACAATTAAACTTTTCCTAACCGATTAACCTTTCCCTAACCAGTTAACCCTTTTCCTAACCGATTAACCTTTCCCTAACCGATTAATCCACAACTGAAAACTACTCAAAATAATTCAAAGTCGTATAACCACCATCCTTTAAATATTGGTCTTTTTTCATTAATTTTAAATCACTTTGCATCATTTCTTTTATCAAACCTTGCAAATCGTATTTACATTCCCAGCCTACTTTT
>JBAZGP010000332.1:0-4367 GCA_041652835.1 Lutibacter sp.
CACTATAAAGCAATAAAAGCAAAAAACAAAGTAACAGAAAACAAACTCAAAACCACTAAAGCTATCAGAAAAACAAAATGAATAAAAATACAACAGTATACAAAAACCCAAAATGGTTCAATCCAATTAATCAAGTTCAAACAGAACTGGATGAAACCAAAATCTGGAAAGATGTTCCTTCTTGGCAAGAAAAAATCCATAACGCAATCCTTGCCAAACACTTTCCGGAACCGAAATCTCCCAACTTTCTCCAGAAACTATTCAAAAATAAACAATGAATATTATTAGAATCAACGGATCTGTTTATAAACCACCAATAATTAAACATTTTGCAAACAGCAACAGACTTCTATTCATCATTACACATTATTATAACACTTCAAAAGAACCCCTCGAATTAGAATGTATCAAATGGTTCAAAACAAAATACAAACTAAACAAAGATTTGCTTAAACTTAATCAACCAATTACAGTTTCAGGTAAATTCTTTACCTATTTAAAATCCATACCAGTAACCGGAAACCCAAACTTAACAATTTCAATTAGTTGTATTGCAGTTAAACGTATTAAACTTACAAATGCCAGAACTAAGAGAAACCCTAAAACCAATAGTTGAAAACATTCCTTTCTTTAACTTCTTTCCTGAAAAAGAAATAGAAAGATTATGGAAAGAATTTAGTGACGAAACATATTCAGCAATTTGGATTCCAGTACTAGCCTACAATGTTAATGAATTTAAAACTTGGCTAAGAAGTCATAATTGGAAGGTATAAAACAATGAAAACATGCACGAAATGCCGACAGAAATTTGACCCAATTTTTTACGAAACTACTTGCGATAACTGTTATACATTACAAATTAATCAAAGAGAAAAAAGAACCAATAGAGCAAAAAAATTACACCACAAAATAAGATGTGCAAGAATAAAATGGCTAAAAACAAAAAAGAGGAGATAGAAATGGCACTTATCAGAACTTATCTTGACGGAAGATTTCTATATTCAGTATTTGTAGAAAAAGAACAATTAACAGAAGAATGTGAAAAACTTGCACTCAAAGGATATGAATTAGAAATTGAACATGAAACAAATTGTACACAACAGTGTCTCGCTTTACCAGAAGTTTCATCTGCCAAACAACACCATTTAGTTCCAACTACTCTTATTAAAAAACTCTTAGATACTAAAAACGCTAGAATATTAAGATCAATTAAACAAGTATCACCACCAGCTAAAGAAGTTATCATAGTACAATTTCTCACCGGAAAGAAATCAATTAAAGCATTCTACCTCGAAACATCACTATAACAACTCATAGCGTCGCTTATGCGCCTTCGCCGGTATTGCGAGCGAAGGCTTTTTAAAGCGACGCCCAAAAATCAAATGATTGCATCCAGTTTCGATGACGTATTAAACGAAATCTCGCTCATACATTTTATAATCGTAAAAGGACTTGTTTATATCCTTTGGAAAGAAATCTTCCAACTGCCTGGCCCAACACTCGTAACTAAACTTCACTATTTATTTAAATACGACGAAAAAACTACCCCACGAGGCAAAGTAATTGGAGTTAGTTTAACAGTAAATAATTTTACAAAATACTTCACTATCTCTAACCCAGACTGGGAATATCAATATGAAACAATCGAAGATATCCCAAGCGCCCCTTAAAGAAATTATACTTAATCATATTACCAAATATCTCCAAAAATTTGATTTATTAATTGATTTCGGTCCAGAACATGAATATAGCGATACACAAATAACAAAACTAAAAAACCTAACTACAGTTTCTACGTCTATCCTAAAAATCACATTTCTAAATCATGGCGTTTTACTTTCTGAACATTTCTCAAGAAAGGATTTAAAAACTCTACTCGCAGGAAATTCAATAATGACCTTAAACACAAAATATAGAATAGCTTTTAAAATAAAATTCTAACGAAAGGAGGTGAATACACAATGGATCTCATCAGTCAAGTAAACAACCCTGGCAACATCGAAGGAAAACGGGTAAACGTCACCATCAGCAAGATTGACCTGAAAAAGAAGGGCATCAAGACTCCAGTCAGCGAAAGCGAGGCTACGGCTCTTGGCATTACCTTCAAACTCAAGGATCAATCGGCAGTCTGGACTAATTTCAACTTGAAAAGGTCTGGTCAGCCAACCTGGCCGCTGGAAAGACTGCTCGCCGTAACAAAGGCAAAGAACACCGCAGAGTTACTCAACAAGGATCTCTCAATCGTTCCTATGTCTCACGTCTACGAAGGAGCCCCGAGACTTCAGGCGACAGCCTTCGCTGAACCAATCGCCGATGAAGTAGTTGCACCAGCAGAAGTTGCTGCGTAACAAGAAAGATAGAGTAGTTAGTTAGTTATATTTTTAAAATATTAAGAAGTAATATAATTGACTAACTACTCTATCCCATCTACCCACCGCCCGCCCTGTTACCCCGCCTATACACTGCGTAGGCGGGTTTTTTAAGGTCGGGCGAACTACCCACCACACTCACTACTCAGAAGAGAAGTAAGAAATAAAAAACTTTTAATTCGTTCTCCCCGTTGTGCCAAAAAACGGCACAACGAAAGGGAGAACTTATTCACTGGGAAAAAAATATGCATTCAATGAGAAATTATATACCTTGGAAATATCATAAAGTTGCAAAATTTCCTCGCTTAAGAGATTGCATGTTTTCCCGAGTACATCAAGGAATTGTAGTACCAACCATTATAAAAGAATATACAAAGAAAAAGAAACCAGGAGTAATATTCTTTATCTTAAACCACAAAGATCCAAGAGAAGCACAAAAAGGAATCAATGACTTTGTTCAACCCACAAAATTAGATTGTCACCTAGATGATGAATTGAATACCACAACATACCGAGTCTGGGAAAGAAATCAAAACAAGTTCGTCGAATATCCAGTAAAAGAACTTAAGGAATATAAAGAAACCGGAGTTATCATCCGAGAAAATCCCACAGAAAACGGAAGAGTTCTCTTCATTGTAAGACAAGATGACGTTGATGCATTCCGCCAAAGACCAATTTAAAACAACCTAAGTAACTCGCAAAAAGAGCTAAAAATTTTTGCTCGTCAAAAAAACGCAAGGAGAATCCTAATGCTTACAGATGCTTTAATTGGAAAAACTCTCGCACATAAAGAAAAAGAAAATCTCGGAATTATCGAACAACATGAACTCAAACCAGACGAATCGGTACTTCTCCAACTTACAAATTTCAAAGCTCCGCTAATATTCACCAAAACAGACGTAGAAACAATGCTTAAAGGAAATCCCACTGGAGATGGTTTCTTTTTAAAACCATAATGTATACAATACCTCCGAACCTTATTATTCTTATTTGTGCATTAATCTACTTTTACTATTTATATAACAAACCAAGAATTAGATAAAAGGAAAAATATGGAACTAGACCTTATTATTTTAATCTCAGCTGTATTAATTCTTGCGGACATTTATTTGTATTGGATTTTTAATCAGATATTTTCATTACATGAATTTTTTCACCAACCCACAAATCGTAATTCCAAAAACCCATTTAAACATTTCTGGTGGAAAGTACGATTCAAAACATGCAAACTTCTCTTTAATCTCAAAGATAAAACCTGGAATCTTCTAATAATATTCATCATCAAAGGCAAACCTTACTTCATCAAAGGAAAACCTTGTTCCAAAAAAGAATATTTACAATACGCCGCATCCGGACATATATATAAACGCCCAGAACCAAATATAAAAACAGATAATATATTAGAAGTAATTAAAATGAGACCTGTCAAACTCCAAACAGAAGACAGAAATTACAGCATTAACGGTAAACCCTGCTCCAAAAAATGTTGGACATCACATTTCGGAAAACCTGCAACTCAACCTTATGTTGACGCAGGTAAATACCTTTACAACTCGTGGATAGAAGGAATTACTAAAGAAAAACATTTCAAAAATAAACAATCAGCTAAAGATTTAATAAATAAAATTATTCATCGAAAAATTAGAGATAGAAATTTTTTCCAAACTCACGTCTTTCTTCCAGAAACATGGAATTATATCCGCCACGAATGGAATTTGTCACTACCAACCAAGCACGAACAAAAACTAAAGAAAAAATATAATAGAAAACAAAGAAAAGATTCTACTTACCAATATCACTATGACACTTCATCCGGAAGATTCACAGTAGAAAATAAATAAAATGAATATTATAACAACCGAAAAATTACCTATATTTGCTTTTTGCGACCCAATTGAAGAAGCAACATTACTTCAAATAAAGAATGTAGCAAATCACCCTGCAGCTCGAGCTTATGTCGCTTTAATGCCAGATGCCCATAAAGGGTACGGAATGCCT
>JBAZGP010000333.1:0-4314 GCA_041652835.1 Lutibacter sp.
ATAAAGGCTTAAAATATATTTTATTCCCAACTATGTCTATAGAATTTTCAGAAGAAAATTTATAAGTTTCCGTAACAGGCTTGTAACTGTCTTTTTTATTGGGCACTTGAAATTCTGAAATTTCAATATTTCCTTTTTCCGCTTCCAGCTTTAGCACTATATCTTCATCCTTTATTGCCGCATAACTATTTCTGTAGTTTAAGGCGTGATTATTTGAGTAAGTAGTTCTATTCAATCCTTCAACAAGCCCTTTATCATCTATATGAATACTTACTGTATTGTAAATTTTAGCTGGCTCAGAAGCAACCAAATCAACAGTGCTTGAAGTACCATCTTCCCTTATAATCCTTCCTTGCCAATTTAAAACTCTTAGAGGCAAATTATTTGGTGTACTATATTCTTCAGTGGCATCTAACAAAATGATATTGTTTTCTAATTCAACCGCTGCAATTACATAATTAAACCCATCTATTGTAGGGAAAAATGAAATCCCGTTTGCTCTGGTGCTTAAGACTACCGGATTTGCTTTAAAACCAGCTTTATTTAACATTGAAACCAAGTTTAGATTGATATCAAAAACATTTCCAACACCTTCCTTATAAGCTTTTTTAGTACCATTGAACTTCGTGATGCCATTGTATTTATTCCATTTGATTTTGTTTTTTACCAATTCAAAAATTCCAGTAATTTTTTCGGAATTTGTAGCTGAAGAAGCCAATACAACCGCCAAATCATCTGAATAGTGGCTTGATTGATTCAACTCCGTTTTAAAACCATAATCATTATAAATGGTTTTTGTTACATTGTCCCAAGTATTTGAATATAATTTAATAGTCTCGTGTGGCCAATGCAATTCGGAATATTCATATTGAACGGTGGTTTTATAATTGTCTAAATTGCTAACATAGGCTTCTTCAATTAGCGCGGGTACATTTACTATTTCATAACTTTCAATTTTCGTAATATAACTTATTTTTGATTGAGTAACTGTAGTTCTAACTGTTGGATCACTAAAAGAGTCTCCACCTTCTCTATTTTTATTTGTTAAGGTAATACTCATGCCTTTATTTTCTGTATTTGCAGCTATAGGATAATAGCCTTTATATCTTTTTTTATAAATAAAGTACTCTGGAATTTCTATTTTGGCCTCAATTTTTTTTACAGGAATTTCATATTGAAATTGAAGGTCTTCAATTCTTTTAATGGGTGAAATTATTTTATAAGTCCACTCTAAAACACAGCCTTCTTTTAGGTTGGGCATGGTAAACTTTTGCTGAGACCAGTATTTATTGCTTTGTTCGTCAAAAACTTCCTTTTTGCTTAAATCTGTTTTAGCAATCTTGTTATTTTCAAAAAAATAGGTAGTAGCTTTTAAATTGGTAATTTTTTCCTTGACATTTGATGCGTAATAATAAGTTATATTCTTTGTTGCCCAATCAAAACCTTCCTTATTGTAAATTTTTATTCTTTCATGTATTTCAGTTATCACATTAAAGCCTTCATCTTGTACATACTCAAAATACGTTCTTCTATTTTTATATAAAACCGCAGCATTTGCTGAGGAATCTAATGGATAATATTTTTCTTCTAATTCTTCTTTTGAAACTTTTCCAAACTTGTAATCTTGGGCTATTATTTGATTGGTTATTAAAACTAAAATCATAGCAACTAAAATCTTTTTCATATTTATTCAATTATTTATTCAATATTATTTTTGAATTATCGTGTTTGGCAATTTCCTTTCTGAAGTTTCTATAAAACTCGTAATCTTCTTTTGGATATTTACCTTCCTCAATTTGTAATTTTCTTTTATACAAATACGTATGTTCATTAATTTTTTCCAATTCCATAGAATAGTAACCGAATTTTGTATCTAACATCACTTTTTCTGGTATATATTCTACCTTTGAAGTGATTGGCAAGGTTATTTCAACCTCATCTAAATCAATAAATCCTCTTAATATTTCAAAGGGTAATTTTCTTTCTTTCGTTCGTTTTGGAACATGCTGATTTTTATTAAAAGCATTTACTGTAATTAATTGTTGATTGCCGCTGTTAGTTGCATAATTGCTCGCTGAAAATTCCAAATTCTCCACATATTTTGATTCCTCTTTATTATTGAATACTTCAATTTTTGAAAACTTAATATTATTAATATTTCCAAAATATTCTTTAAAAGCAACATCTAAATCGGTAGGACTTTTTCCATCATAATAACCAAGATGCGTGTCGTATTGCACTCCATAAGACTCCAATTGAATATTTGCATTTATGTTTCCTTCATTATCAATTGAATAACTTCCCTTGGTGAATTGTAGATTTTCTTCTTTTTTATAAACTTTCGTATGTTTAATTACGCCTCCTTCTGGAGTTATTACCAAAACATCTCGGTCATCAGTAAAACTACCCAAATGTCCAAATGGAACTTTTTGACTTGTACATTCCAACCAAATATCCTCTTTATCATTTGGAAGATTTAAAATAGCATGATTGCCTTGCATTGAAAAGAAATCTTTGTCAACGCTCTTTTTTTCAGAACCTGACCAAATAAGCGAATAATGTGATTTTACGCCAACTGCATCTAACAAAGTTTTTGTATAATTTGTTAGCCCTTTACAATCTCCATATCCTAATTTATGAACTTCTTGAGCCTTAATTGGCATCCACCCACCAATACCTACCTGAACACTAATGTATCTTGTTTTATGCTGAACATAATTATAAATGACTTTCGCTTTTTCAATGGGATCACTGATATTTTCAACCAATTTATTCACTTCTATTTTAGCAGATTCACTAATGAAGTCATTACCGTTTTTCAGGTCTTCATATTGCCACTTTCCAAACTCCTTCCAACTACTGGCTTCACCTTTTATGCCTTCTAAGTTAAATTTATAAAGTCCTACAAATAATTTTGGAGTAAAATTTTCCAGTTCAGGACTATAAGGCTCATTTTCAATTCCTTCAAAATTGATGAGTTCATAATCTAACTCAATGTCTGATGCTTTATTTTTTTTAATGGTATAACCTTCAAAATTCAGCTCTTTTGTTCTAATTTTAATATCTACTACTGATTTTAATTGGTAAGAACTGCTTACAATTGAAGTTAAATAGCTCTCTACCGGTTCCCAAGATGGAATAAAACCAGTATTAACAGTTTCCATTTCATACTCATAATAAATTGTATAGGGATAATTTTGCGGAACGTGGTCATAATACAATAACCGGTTATCTGTGTACAAAGAAAAACCATCAAACTGGCTTACATCTTTTAGTTCTTTTGATTTTACTTTTTTTACTTCTTTCCCGGAAGAATCATAAATAATGATGGATACATTTTTTATTTTTATGTTTTTGTCATAAAATACTCTGACGTATCTGTTGGCATCACCCATTTTATTCAATACAGTAACTGCCTTTTTTACAGCGATTGTCATTAAATTTTGTGAATGAATTTCAACAGATAAATGGTCAAATAATATGACAGAATTTACATCTTTTTTTAGGTTTTCTGGAATCTCAGAAAATTTGAAATTATAAGTTTGTGAATAGGTTAAGGAAATAAATGACAATAAAATAAGAAGCGTTAGTTTTATTAATTTCATAGAATTCAATTTCCCGTAAAGGTAAAGAAATAAATAAATTTAACAAATTTTTAAGTTATTCTTTAATTTTAGTGTCGATAATAATCGTTACAGGACCATCATTTATCAGTTCCACTTTCATATCGGCACCAAATTGTCCTGTTCCCACTTTTTTGTTTAGCTGAAGTTCTAAAGTTGCAATAAATTGTTCGTATAAAGGAATTGCAATTTCAGGTTTCGCGGCATAAATATAAGAAGGTCGATTTCCTTTTTTGATGCTGGCGTGCAAGGTAAACTGGCTGACTACAATGGCGTCTCCATTTTCATCGAGCAATGATTTATTCATAACACCGTTTTCATCGTTAAAAATACGAAGATTCGCAATTTTTTTGGTAAGCCATTCAATATCTTCCATATTATCACGCTCTTCAATGCCTAATAGAATAAGCAATCCGTTGTTAATTTCGCTGACTTTATTTTTATTTATGGTTACTGAAGCTTTTGAAACTCGTTGTATTACTGCGCGCATAATTGTGTACTGTTTAATTGTTCCTATCCCCAACCCTTTCCAAAGGAAAGGGAGTTTGTTTTGAAATTAAAATATTGTCGTTTCTTAATTAATTCCCCCTTCGGGGCAATGTCATTAAGTTAAGGAAATATTTGTCATTCCGACAAAGGAGGAATCGCAACAAACTAGCACAGCATTATGAGATTCCTCGTACCTCGGAAG
>JBAZGP010000334.1:0-4311 GCA_041652835.1 Lutibacter sp.
AATTTCTACGAATTCATCATCAGGGGTGTCTTGGTGAAATAGTTGAAAAGGGAAAAGAGTTAAGAGAAAAAACAAATAAACTGAAAGGAGAATAATCATGTACGATAAATTTACAACAACATTTTTAGGTTATTGTAGTGATTGCGGAAGACAACTTGAAAGTCCATACACAATCATCGGTGGGGTAAAGTTATGTGGACTATGCACTTTAAAGTATCAAAGTGCCCAGCAACCAGTAAAACACTCTATCATCTTCCCTTCGGAGGAGGAGATAAGAAACCAGACTTTTGAATTTAACGGTTTGCATGAAAAAACCATGTTAAGATGGCCTGTCCCTGAAAATGCAAAAGAAAATAAAGGGTTTTATAAAGGGGTAGAATGGGTAATTCAACGGATCAAAGAACTTAATAACCTGTAATATGAAAATATATATCGCTTCGAGTTGGAGAAATGTTCACGCAGTTGAACTTCTCACCGCTGAATTAAGGAAATTAGGACATGAAGTTTTTTCTTTTGTCGAAAACAATTTTTATGAATTGGAAGTCGCAAAGAAAATCGGATTTGACGAATGGGTTAATTCCGAGGGAGGTAGTAAAGCGTTTGATTTTGACGTAAGCGGAGCTATTCACTCTGACCTTGTAATTTATATTTCCCCCTCCGGTAAAGATGCGGCAGCAGAAGTCGGGGCTGCATGGGCAAGCGGAGTTACAATATTTGGCCTATATGCAAAAGGCGAGGATTTTGGTCTTATGCGGAGAATGGTATCAAAATGGTTTGATCGCTACCCCGATCTTATTCAATTTATAACAAAAAAGTAAAACCCATGAGCCTCCAAATCGAAAACGCAACCCTCGAATCTTGCTTTTACAAGCAACCTCCGATTTTAGAAAGAAAACTCCGTATGGGAAACGTAAAAGGTAAGATCCTTGTCCCGGTAGATTCCAGAACCACGCTTTTTATCAAAAAGAAATCAAAGATAAAAGCTGCTGTAAAAATGTATTCAGAGCACATGAGTAATCCTTTCAAAGAAGTGATTTTAAAAGTCGCAAACCATAAACCGAAATGAAAATTCTCAGGGTATTTCCGAGAAAAACAAATGCGACACCGGTGGATGAAAATGTAAGATTTGAGTTTCCGGGGATGTTTGATGAAGCGGATGAAGTTCATATTTCTGTTTCATTTACCTACGATTTACCCTATGCTGAAATACTGTTAAATCAATGGAAACATATTGCACCGACAAAAATCGGAGGCCCGGCAACCGGAGAAAAAGGGGGCGAATTTACTCCCGGAATGTATTTAAAAAACGGGTTGACAATAACAAGCAGGGGATGTAATAATCATTGTTGGTTCTGTTCTGTATGGAAAAGAGAAGGCAAATTGAGAGAATTGGAAATAAAATCAGGATGGAATATTATGGATGATAATTTACTTTCCTGTTCCGATCAACACATTTTAAGTGTATTTGAAATGTTAAAAAATCAGAATCATGCCATTGTATTTACAGGAGGGTTAGAAGCAAAGTTATTGAAGGAATGGCATGTTTTTGAATTAGCGAAACTAAAACCGAAATATCTATACTTCGCTTATGATACCCCCGATGATATGGAACCGCTTATTAATGCGGGTAAATTGCTAAAAGATTATGGTTTTAATCATCAATTAATGTGTTATGTCCTAATAGGCTATCCAAAAGATACTTTTTATTTGGCTGAAAAAAGACTAAAAGAAACATGCCGGGCCGGATTTCAACCGTTCGCAATGCTTTACAGAAATGAAAATGGAGAGGTAAAATCAGAATGGAGAAGGTTTCAGAGAGAATGGACAAACCCGGTAATAACCGGATTTAAAATGAAACAACTTAAACCAACGAAAATATGAAGAAAGAAAAACACACTGGATTTAGAAACGAAAAGTTGTTTTGTTTTCATTGCGGAGAATCGCAGGTAATGCCAGTACCTATCAGGATAGAAATGGCAACGGCAATAATGAAAGCTTTTGAAAAACTTCACAGGAATTGTGAAAAAACTTGGATAGAGCCCGTTAATGATCCATATAGCAAAACCGAAATGGAAAATGAACGATGGTGGATGGTTCACGGAGAGCATGGAATTAGCAGTAAAACAATATTTAATCATTTGAGTTCTTTCAATCGATTAGAGAATAAATATGAAGGTTTTCCGCATGACCCGTCAGATTTCCGAAGATGCTATTTGCTTTTAAAAGCGTGTCCTCATTTTAAAACAAGGCTACATAGAATGAAAACCGTGAACCCTACATGGGCTAACCTTATTGATAACTGGGATAGGTTAACAGAAATGCTTGAAGAACAAATAAAGACCCGGCAACCAAACGGAATGTATGAGTTTATGAATAGTTTGGGAACTTAATAAACCGACGAAATGTTAACCAAATGAGAGAATTATCATCTTTGGGTCATATTGAAAACGGTGTTTTGAAAATTCATCAAAAAGAACGCTTTAGGCGACTGATCTCCGAGTTTGGCGATACAAGAGTCATAGTCATTGTAAAGAGGCTCTATAAGCAACGGAGTAACGAAGAAAACAAATATTACTGGGGTTGTGTCATTGAATATGCAAGACAATGTATAAATAATGCCTGGGGGAAAGATATAAGTAAGGAAATGGCGCATGATATTTTGGTAATGAATTGTAATTTTGAGGAGGTTCATACCGAGGACGGCCAGATTTTAAGACTCCCTCTTGAAACGCATAATTTATCAACAGTAGATTATGAAGATTTTTTAGAAAAATGCCGGCAATGGATTTATGAATACTTCGAGGTTCATGTACCACTACCTAATGAACAGTCGGATATTTTTGAAAATTCACCATGAAAACATAAAAAAATGAAAAACGATTTTAGAATAAACGGTTTTATTTTTATTCTTATTTGTGTAATATCAACTTTAGTAATCTCTTTAATCAATTCTAAAAAGAAATGTATGGAAAGTGAAAAATTAAACCAATCCAGTAATGAATCATCTGTTTATGTAAAACCCAAAAATTGGAAGTCTGAAACTTGGAAAGTAGGGGAGTTTGTCATATCAAATACCGGAAAGTCTATAAAAAAGAACTCAAAGGAATACAGGGATCATCTGGAGAAATATTACAGGGATAAAACAACCGGAGTTATACTTCCTCCTTATGAATTGGAATGTCTAATAGATCAGTTCAAATCAGAAAAACTATTAGAAGGAAAAAGAACGGTTTTATTAGATAAGTTTCTGGAATGGTATGATAAAAAAATGAAAAAATGAACGAAAATCAGGCAATAACAGAAATGAATCTGATAATTGATGAGATCGAAAAAATGATCGAAGAAAAATCATTTACAGATTTTGATGGATTGAAGAATATCCAGATGAAGATTCAAAAAAGTATTCCAAATAAGATCATCAGTTTTGAAGAAGTTGAAAATATTGTCTTGCCGATAGTTTATAAAGGATCAAAGACGGAATTTTATGAAAACCGAAAATCTAAAAAAAACGAATTTATTTATGCCCGGATGTTTTTATTTCTTTTTGCAAGGTTATTAACAAATATCACACAGGAAAAACTTGGACTGAAATTCGGGAAAGATCATGCAACGGTAAAACATAATGTTGATACCTTGTTAGAACAGATGTATATTCCCCAAAACAAAATGACATTTGAACTTTGCGTAAAACACTTCATCGAGTGCGGTTATTATATCCCCCTATCAATAAGAAAGATAGCCGATCCTACTTTGAAACAAGAGTAAAATCATGAGACATTCCTGATATAACCAAATCAATTTCTTTTATGCTGTTCCCTTTTAAGTACCTGTTATAAAGGGTAGAAAATACCTCAAACTTATCTACTTTAACACCCTTGTACAAAAAATGTTTCCTTGCGGTTTGTCGATAGAAAGTTAACAAATACTTGTTCCGGTATTGGTCGAATGATAATATCCTGTTCATAATTTTGGTTTTAATAGACCAAAAGTAACAGTTATATTATCACATTCATTCCTTCCGTCCGGTAAAGTTTTACGGTAATTTTTAACAAAACAGTTGAGTTAAATAATTCCAAACACTATTTTTGTCTTACAAACAAGAAACGATGGCATATTTATATGACCCTGTTGAGGATATTGAAAAACTCAAAGAATTACCCCAATTTAAAGTCCAATTAGATCAGTTGGATGAAATATTGAGATATTTTATCTTTACCTATGATACAGGTAGCGACCTAAGAAGAACCCACGCTGACTTTGCTAAAAGAAAAAAAGAGGCAATAAGATTATCCGGTTTTAAAACCACTCGAA
>JBAZGP010000335.1:0-4310 GCA_041652835.1 Lutibacter sp.
CTTGCGCTTTTTCTTACGCTTTCTCACTTACCACCAATTGATAACGTCCTTTCACTCCTTTTTGATACGTGGAAACGAATCCAACAAAACATGGAGATTTACCGCAAACGACAAGCAATTGTCGAGCATCCTTTTGGAGTAATCTAACGACTCCCGATAGCTATCGGGAGGGATTTTTACTACATCATGACAAAGAAATCCATGAAGCATGCTTCTGCCGATGTTGGATTGATTTTCACCTGCTACAATTTGCGACGAATTTTCAATTTATTAGGGCAAATTGAACTGAAGGAGTTTCTAAAGAAACTTGCTTTTCATTTTTTGGAATTGACAAGCTTTTTTAAGACCTCTAAGCGGCTTTTAAAATTTGGATTCAATACAAACACTTTTTCAAAACCACAGCAAATCGTGTTGTTAAATCAACTATATTTATCAAAAAACGATATGTTTTAGAGCTCGAAAGAGGTTTTTAAGACAAACTGCCGTTAGTGGCAAGCGTTGCGAAACGTACCAAACAGACTGACTACAACTCAATATGTTTAATTCCCCAAGACTTTAATTCAACTAAAACTTTATTTAATTCTTTTCCTCTTTCAGTTAAAGAATATTCAACTTTTGGAGGAACTTCGGCATAAACTTTTCTGACAATTATTCCATTTTGTTCTAACGCTTTTAATTCTTTGACAAGCATTCTTGTATTGATACCAGTTACTGTTCTTTCCAATTCTTTAAAACGTTTTGTTCCATTCATTAAAACATAAATAATTGAAAAAGTCCATTTGCCACCAATCAAATCTATGGTTCTTGTAATCGGACATTTGGTTAATTCTGAAACTTTCTCTTTCATAACTTATTCATTTCAAACAATACAATACTTTTTGTTACTACTGTACAAAACAGTAACTACTTTCAAAAGTAAAGTATTGTAAATACATTTGCAAAAAAATTAGACAAAATGAATGATTTATTATTGAGTTCGTGCCAAATGGGAAGTATAACATTGCAAAATAGAATTGTAATGTTGCCAATGACAAGAAACAGAGCCATTGGAAATAACCCCAATGAATTGATGGCTGAGTATTATGGGCAAAGAGCAAGTGCAGGATTAATTATAACCGAAGGAACAGCACCTTCGCCAAATGCTTTGGGTTATGCGAATATTCCAGGAATTTTCACAAAAGAACAAGTAGAAAAATGGAAATTGACAACTGATGCAGTTCACAAAAAAGGCGGAAAAATATTTGTTCAATTAATGCACACGGGCAGAATGGGAAATCCTAAAAATTTACCAGAAGGAGCTGAATTAATTGCACCGTCTGCATTACCAGCAATTGGCAAAGCTATAAAAAACACGCAACGAACAAATGAATATCACACACCAAGAGAAATGAATTTGGAGGATATTTTGAATGTGCAAATGGAATTTGTAATAGCCTCAAAAAACGCAATTGAAGCAGGTTTTGACGGTGTAGAATTACACGGAGCAAATGAACATATTATTGAACAATTTTTGTCACCAATTAGTAATCAAAGAACAGATATTTACGGAAGTACAATTGAAAACAGATGTCGTTTTGCCATAGAAACTATCCAAAAAGTAGGAATTGAAATTGGATTTGATAAAGTTGCTATTCGTCTATCTCCATTTGGTGCAAACAGTTGGGAAAATGATGACGAAAACACATTTGCTACTTATGATTATTTAAGTAGTGAACTCAATAAATTTGGATTAGCTTATTTGCATCACGTTGACCATACAGCAATTGGTGGAAATTTAGTGCCAATTGAAATTAAACAAAAAATTCGTGAAAATTTCAAAAATACAATACTTATTTCAGGTGGATTTGATGTACATTCAGCTGAAGAAACAATAGAAAATAATTTGGCTGATTTAGTCGGTTTCGGACGTCCATTCATTGGCAATCCCGATTTAGTAGAACGCATAGAAAAAAATTGGGAAATCAATACGAATTTGGATACAACTACTTTTTATAGTTCAGATGCAAAAGGATACACCGACTACTCAACTTTCAAAAATCAATAAAATGAAACAAATAATAGCTCAATTTGAATTGCAAACAAGTTTGTTTTTAAATTCATTGGAAAACATTTCAGACCAAGAAAGCAATTTGCAAAACCACGAAAATTTAAATCCAATTAAATGGGTTGCAGGTCATATTGCAAATACAAGAATGTCATTAATCACTATTTTAACAGGAAAATCAGCAAACCCAACGTATCAAAAACATTTTGGGAAAGGGTCAAGCAATAAATTTGACAAGGAAGTACCAACTATTGAAAACATTATGGCGAATTGGTTGGTAGTTACAACAGAATTAACGGATATTTTGAAAAATTTAAGCGAAGAAAAACAACAAACTTTACCGCCATTTCAAACTTCAATTCCAGACCAAACTTTGCATGGACTTATCGCCTATTTTGCAATTCACGAAGCACACCACATTGGACAAATTTCAGTATTGCGAAAACTTATAGACAAAGACACAATGAAAATGAATCGAATTTAATAAATTTGACAGACAAATCGCCAGCCACTAATCGAGTAGACGAGTCCGCAAGTTTCTAGCGGAGTGCGCCTCTCACAGTTCTGCTGAGTTGATCGAAGTACCAGGACTTTTTTCTTTGAAAAAAGTGCGTACGCGAGCAAGCTCCCAATTTTCAAATAAATGATAATCAATTATTCATCCTCAATTGCATACAAGGCGGTCCGTAAATCGATGGGTTCAATAAAGTGTAAATTTCCAACAATGAATAATATCCTCGTTTCTTAAGCCTTGATTTAGTAATCGTTGTATTTAATCGGACTTTGTGCTTCGGAGCATTAATCCGCACACAAGGGACTTGCACCCTCTGGAAAATTAACACGCTTGGTTTTCTCATTTTTAATTTGAAATTTCAACTATTTATTAGAGCTTCACTAAGCGTGTTGCTCTACTCATGCAGGGCACCCACTTCGACTAAACAAAAACGGCAAGTACATATTCAAGAAAGCCGTCTTCGTCTAGTCGTAATCGTTAGCGGCCACTTAACTACTAAGAAAAAAGTTTATCTTTATGATATGATTACTCCACAACAGCAAAATATTATTAAAACTGTTACCCAAAGGGTTAAACCTACACTTGTTGGTGTATTTGGTTCCTATGCCCGTGGAGAAGAGAATGAAAAGAGTGATCTTGATATCCTTATAGACTTTGACACTAAGGTTGATCTTCTTGAGTTAATTGGTTTGGAGCAAGAACTCTCTGAATTACTTGGAATTAAGGTAGACCTGATTACTTTGCGCTCGGTAAATGCATCTCTCAAGCCATATATTGAATCGGATTTGATCAGGTTGATATGAAAAAAGATCCCATTATTTATATCGAGTACATCAGTGCATGTATTTCCAGAATTAAGGAATATACTGCAGGGATTGATGAAGATGGTTTTTTAAAGAACAATTTGATTCAAGATGCAGTAATCAGAAACTTTGAAATCATCGGTGAAGCCACCAAAAAGTTAAGCGACGATTTCCGTGCAAAATATTCAGAAATTGAATGGAAGAAAATCGCAGGCATGAGGGATAAATTAATCCACGATTACATTAGAGTTGACCTTTGGGCGGTATGGGGAGTTGTGGAGAGTATCATCCCTACTCTTGATGCTCAAATTAAAGATATTCTTAAGAAAGAAAAAGGCCTCTAATAGCCGTCTAGCTCCAACCCTACGCTCCTACTTCGCAACATAGAACTTTTCCTAAAATAAAAACCTTACCTTTAAGTAACGATTTTTAAATGTTGTCGGGCCGTGAGCCAGGCGGCAAATCGTCAAACTGTCTAAAAAAACTTTGGTTTTTCAACATTACTATTTTCATAAAACCATCCTTTTTCTCATTGTCAAAAAGCGGATTCTTCGTATCTTCAAACATGAAGTTTATACAAGGGAAGGATCGAAATCACGGAGACCACCCCCGGCGATGCGGTGAGCCTGTCGAACTGTAAGAGCATTTTCCTTCATCCAATCACTGCGACATCTACATAAAGAAAAACACCTTTCAATGTCCCAGCGTTCGATTGCTGGTTTTGGAAGTTGTATTGCTGTGGATACTCATCCTTTTCTTCATGCCTCTTATGCCGTTTCTATTTAGTTCACCCTGAGTAAATCGAAAAGTCAGTACCAGACTTTGCAGGCTCGCTTCCTTCACTGCTTTAATCACTCCAAACCAGCTTGCGACTTGCTACGCTTCGGGTTGTTAATCCGCACACAAGGGACTTGCACCCTCTGGAAAATTAACACGCTTGGTTTTCTCA
>JBAZGP010000336.1:0-4304 GCA_041652835.1 Lutibacter sp.
ACCTGATGATTTCATTGCGCTAAAGTATTGATTATCAGTATAATATACAAATAATTAATAACTTAAACAACTAAAAATCAAGTAAATAAATCATTTTATATTTAAAAAAAGTATGATTTTGCCCTGTAACTTTGCGTGTAGGTTTCATAAATAACATTATTTTCTCCTCTGATTTACATGGTTGTGATATTCGTTTTACAGCAAGAAATAAGTAAAAGTAGCAGTAAAACGGATTTGAAATAAGTCATTTTTTTATTTTAAGTTTAATATTAACAAATGTACAGTTGTTAATGAAATAAAATATATGATAATTTTGTATATTTGCGCCAATATGAATAAACGTGATATTAAGGAAGTAAAAGAGTTGCTTGCCACACCTAAAAAGATAGTGATTGTACCACATAAAAACCCAGACGGCGACGCTATTGGCGCAAGTTTGGCGGTATATCATTATTTGATAAAAAAAGGGCATCATGCAACTATTGTCACTCCAAATGATTATCCTGATTTTTTAAAATGGCTGCCAAAAGCAAAAAACGAGTACAAATTTGATATGCAAAATAGGCAGTCAAAAAGAGCCATAGATGAAGCTTCCATCATTTTTTTATTGGATTTTAATGCTTTGAATAGGGTGGGTGACGATATGGAAAATACATTGAAAGAATTTACGGGTGATTTTGTTATTTTAGACCACCATCAAGAGCCTGAATCTTTTGCGAAGTACTTATTTTCAGATACTTCAGTATGCTCAACCTGTCAAATGTTTTATCATTTTTTAGAAAATTTGAAAGAGGTGGAAACAATAGATGCAGATATTGCAACTTGTATTTATACGGGAATTATGACCGACACAGGTTCATTTAGGTTTCCTTCAACCACAAGTACAACCCATAGAATTATTGCTGATTTAATTGATAAAGGCGCTGATAATGCTAAAATTTATAATAATGTTTACGACACCAATTCGTATGGCAGATTGCAACTTTTAGGTCGAGCACTCAGTAATTTGGTAGTTATCAGTAAATTGAAAACAGCCTATATTATTTTAACACAAGAAGATTTAGATGAATTTAATTTTCAAAAAGGAGATACGGAAGGTGTGGTAAATTATGCTTTGTCTCTTGAGAAGATTATTTTTGCAGCTATTTTTATTGAAGATGTGGAACAAAAAATTATAAAAATCTCCTTCAGATCAAAAGGAAGCTTTTCTGTAAATAAATTTGCCAGAGAACATTTTGATGGTGGCGGACACGACAATGCCGCTGGCGGAAGGTCTAACATCTCATTGAATGCAACTGTATCAAAATTTTTAAAATTACTACCAACTTATAGAAATGAATTGTTGACTTCTTATGAAGAGTAACTATTTTATTTATCTTTTTTTAGCACTCATGGTTTCATGTGTAAATCCAATTCCACGTAAACCTGTGGTAAGTAAAACACATACTTTTTTTAAAGAATCTGTGACATTGAATAAAATGATGAATGCTTCGGAAGAAGAAGCTTTTAAGGCGTTTATAGAGAAGGATTCTCTTACCGATTACCAAATTTCACCAAACGGATTTTGGTATACTTTTAATAAAAAAAATGCTGATGCGTATCTTCCCAAAATTGGTGATAAACTTTTTTATACTTATGAAGTGTTTGATATAAATAATTCCGTTATTTACACTGCTGAAGAAATTGGTGAACAGACTTATGTTGTTGATAAACAGGAAATAGTAGAAGGTCTGCGCAACGGATTAAAATTGATGGGTGCCGGGGATGAGACAACTTTCCTGTTTCCTTCACATAAAGTTTATGGATATGCAGGAGATCAAAATAAAATAGGAATAAATCAACCGTTAATATATAGAGTTCAATTAATTAAAATAAATAAAAACAATAAAAACAATAAAAACAATGAAAGCAATTAAAGTTTTAGCAGCAATTACAATAATTACTGCAATGATGTCCTGCAATACTAAAGGAACCGCACAAAAAGCATTAAAAACAGAGGTGGATACCGTAAGTTATTCTTTAGGAATAGACATTGCCTCTAAATTAAAAACCAATTTCCCTGAAATTAGTAAAGAGCTTTTTATTCAAGGTGTTATGAATGGAATAGATTCTACAGATATTCTTATAAACACTAAGGATACCGAATTAATTTTAAGAAAGTTTTTTCAGAAAAAACAAGAAGAGGCCATGAAAAAAGAACAAGCGGAACAAGAAAAACAAGTTGAAAAAGAATTTGCCGATGTAAAAGCTGAAGGCATTAAATTTTTAGAAGCAAATAAAGCAAATAAAGATGTTAAAGTTACAGCAAGCGGTTTACAATATATTGTATTAAAAGAAGGCACTGGAGCTAAAGCATTGGAAACTTCAACGGTAAAAGTACATTACCACGGTACCTTAACTGACGGAACGGTATTCGATAGTTCAGTTGAAAGAAAAACTCCTGCAGAATTTCGGGTAAATCAAGTGATTAAAGGTTGGATTGAAGGACTTCAATTAATGAACGTTGGTGCTAAATATAAATTCTTTATTCCTCAAGAATTGGCTTATGGCGCTTTCCCACGTGAAGGTGGACCAATTAAACCTTTCATGCCACTAATTTTTGAAGTGGAGTTGTTAGAAATTAAAAATTAAAAACGTTATCGTTTTTTCTTATTAAAAAGTAAAATACTGTTTATAAAATCCCTTTTTCGACATCTTCAAATCACCGAGATGTTGAAAAAGGGATTTCATACCATTCAAAAAAGTTCAATAAAATTTATCCAATATGAGAGCTAAACTTATTATTATATTTTTATCGATGCTTGTTATTTCTTGTAAGCCAACAAAATATGCCGATTTAGGTGATGGTTTATATGCAAATATGCAAACAAATAAAGGAGATATTTTATTGAAATTGGAATTTGAAAAAATGCCAATTACGGTAGCCAATTTTGTTTCCTTGGCAACAGGTACAAATAAGTATGTTGTTGGCCCATTAAAAGGAAAAAAATATTATAATGGTCTCGTTTTTCATAGAGTTATAAAGGATTTTATGATTCAATCCGGTGATCCATTAGGAAATGGAGAAGGCGACCCTGGCTACAAATTTAGTGATGAATTTCCTAAAGACAGTCTCGGTAATCTTTTGTTGAAACATGATAAAGCAGGTGTTTTATCAATGGCAAATTCTGGACCAGACACAAACGGAAGTCAGTTTTTTATTACTCACAAAGAAACTTCTTGGTTAGATGGAAAACACAGTGTGTTTGGAAATGTTGTTAAAGGGCAAGCTGTGGTAGATTCCATTATACAAAATGATACCATTAAAAATATTGAAATTATTACTGTTGGAAAAGTTGCTAAAAAATTTGATGCACAAAAAGAGTTCTCGAAATATTATGATAAATATTTGGTAGATTTAAAAGCAAAAGAAGCAAAGATTATGCTGGCTTCGGCGAATACTTTGGCTAAAATAAATAAATTTGAGGCTGAAGCAAAAGAACTTCCTTCCGGATTAAAATTGGTGATTACCGAAACCAAAAATGGCGAATTTCCTCCTAAAGGCAGCAATGTAAAGGTAAATTATGCTGGATATTTTACCGATGGAAAATTGTTTGACACCAGTTATAAGGAAGTTGCAATGGCTTATGGAACTTATGATGAAGCAAAAGACCAACAAAACGGCTATATGCCTTTTACTGCAATTTATGGTCCTGATGCGCACTTAATAGCTGGTTTTAAAGAGGCTTTGCAAAAAATGAAAATTGGTGATAAGGCTATTGTTTTTATTCCTTTTCATTTGGGTTATGGAGCGCAAGGCACAGGAAATGTTATTCCGCCAAATACCGATTTGGTTTTTGAATTGGAATTGGTTGGCTTGGCAAATTAACCTATAGATAAACGTGGGTAATAATGATAGATTCCCTAATTAACAAAGATATTGAATTACTTGTTTACCTGAATAATTTAGGAACAGTACAATGGGATGGATTTTGGGTGTTTATGTCCAGTAAATACAGTGCCATTCCAATATATTTGTTGTTGCTTTATTTTACCTACAAACAATTTGGATTAAAGAAAACTTTTGTTGTGGTATTGTTTGTTGTTTTACTAATTGCTTTCTCAGACCAAACTAGTAATTTATTTAAATATGGTTTTAAAAGATTGCGCCCTTGCCACAATGAAGATATCTCCTATTTAATTCGCCTGCCAAGCGGACGTTGTGGAGGTTTATATGGATATTTTTCAGGGCATGCAATCAATACGATGTCAATTGCGGTATTTTTTGGATTGCTATTAAGAAAAAGAATAAAATATTTGGTTCC
>JBAZGP010000337.1:0-4299 GCA_041652835.1 Lutibacter sp.
GTATAATGGAGATATAAAGATTTAATTTTTTTAAATATGCTTGATGAAAAAGATATAAAAAAACTGGTAAAAGCTCAAAAGGAAATTTTTGCTACAAAAGAAGATATTGAGAATTTGATTGATATTGTGGGGACAAAAGATGAGCTTGAAAATTTCCGAACGGAATTAAAAGCGGATATTATGAGTGTAAAAAAAGACATAAATAAAGATATAAATAAAGTTGTAGAAATTTTGTACAAAATGGATGGGAAATTGGATGAAGTAGTTCAAAATAGTAAAGACGTTGAATATATTAAAAATATACTTAATATTACAGCAACAAAAAGATAAATCCATGTTTATTCGTAAATGCGATTTATGTAAAAAAGAAACAAAAGATATTGTTGTTATAAGAATCGAAAGACCTTCTGGGTCAGTAGATTTATGTTATGCTTGCAGTGAGCCAGTCTTAGAATTTTTAAGAAAAAATAAAATTATAGACGAAAATAATAGAGAGATTGAATTGACGTAAATAAAAATTTATGGTAGTGTAAAAACACAGCAACTTCGCTGTGTTTTTTTGAAGTTCTTTTACAGGAGATAACGATGAAGACGAAAGTGATTGTGTGTGCAATCGTTTTGAGCGGAGCACTTCTGATGACAGCGAGCGCTGAACCCATAAAGTGGGAAGTTAATGGGCATTATTACCAAACAATCGACGGGACATTCACCTGGGACGAAGCGATGGCCTATTCGGAGTCGCTGAGCTACTTGGGCGTACAAGGATATTTAGCAACAATCACGTCCAAAGAAGAAAATCGGTGGATTACCGATAACCTCGGCGGTCTCCCAGCTCTCGATGGTCGTTGGCTTGGCGGATACCAATACCACAATGCCATTGACTACAGTGAGCCAGGCGGCGGTTGGAGATGGATTACCAATGAGCCCTGGGTTTATACCTGTTGGCGTAGTGGAGAACCAAACAACGGCAATGGTGGCGAAGATTTCCTTTCAATCCACAGTTATTATGTCACAGATGGTATGCCGTGGAACGACGGTAAAAGTCCGCCGGCTTCTCCTTCTGGATTTCTAATAGAATACCCAGTCCCCGAACCATCAACAATGATTCTGCTAATCAGTGGCTTATTCGCACTCTTTCTTTTTCGTCGCAAAAAGTAATTGAGTGATCAAGTCACCAAACACTCAACCCCGAGATAATTTCAAAGGGTTTTTTTATTTGCTTGATTTTATAATTTATTGGAGTTAGTCTTAATAATAGAGATTATATTAGGATTAAAATAAATATGAAAAAGTATTATAAGTTTTTTATATTATTAATAGCTATTTCTTTTATTGTCCCGCAAATAGCGCTTGCCTCTTGGTGGAATCCCTTTAGTTGGGAAATTTGGAATAATATTTTTTATAGAACCGATACTAAAACTCAAGTGTTAAAGAATCGTGTGAAAGAACTTGAAAATAAACTGAATGCACAACCCACTCCAGCACCAGTAACAAGCGGACAATCGAATCTAATACCCGAAACAACAAAGACAATTAAACAATCAGAAACTACTGTTAAAAAATCAGCAACGGAAACTAATACTAGAGAAACAGAGGCTTACAGAAAAGCTATGATAGAAGCGATCAAGGTGATTGTAAACAAATATAAGATAGAACAGGATTTCTGCAAAGGCATGATTGATTTTGCCAATTTGAGAATAACAAATCGGGAAAAATTAAAGGCTGACACTGCAAATATCCCCGACACAGAAATAGCCACTGCTCTCGCTAATTATTACGAAGCCGACAAGAAGCCCGCAGAAGAAATGCGTGATAGTTTTACTCAATTGAAGAATATGATTCAAGACCAACTAGATGCTTTAAATAAATTTTCCAATGATTGGGTAGTATTTAATGGAATGATAAGTAAGGATAATTTCAATAAAGCGATTAGTGAGACAGTAAACCCGCATTCTAAGCTAGTAACAGATACTTGGAATATGGCGGACAAATTTGCCTTAGCATACAAAGGCAAATTTGACGAATCTAATAAATTTATTCAAGATTCATTAGCAAGACTTTTAGCTATATCTAAATCTGCAACCCATAGAGATATTCCAGCGTCTGTGTACGTAGGTCACAACGACTTTTCGGGTTTTAATTTTTTAGATTATGTTTATAAAACCCAGCAACTTGAAGCATTGCAAAATATCAGTTACGACCTTTCAAAAATAGCTAACAGTTATTAAATTTTAGAAGTGTTAATAAATTTATGAGTTTATCTATTGGAATTGTGGGGTTGCCGAATGTGGGGAAATCCACCCTGTTCAAGACCCTGACAAAAAAACAAGTTTTAATAGCTAATTATCCTTTTGCTACAATTGACCCAAATGTTGGGGTGGTTTTGGTTCCCGACGAAAGGGTAGATAAATTGGCCGAGCTTTCGCATTCGGCAAAAAAGATTTATGCAACCGTGGACTTTGTGGATATTGCGGGCTTAGTAAAAGGGGCAGCGGAAGGCGAAGGCTTGGGAAATAAATTTTTGGCAAATATAAGAGAAACCGATGCAATTTTGTATATTTTGCGGGCATTTAAAAATTCAGATATTATAAACACCCTGCCCGCCGATGAGGCGGGGCAGAATGAAATAAATCCATTAAAAGAAAAAGAAATTTTGGATGTGGAATTAATCTTAAAAGATTTAGAGACTATAAATAAAAGAATTGATGGCTTGGAGGGGGAAGTGCGTGCCGGCAAAAAAGAATCTATTAAAGAAATGGAGGTTTGTAAAAAAGCCAAAGATTTTTTGTCAGCAGAAAAAGTCTTGATTGATTGCGAGTTTACCGAAGACGAAAAAGAAATTTTAAAAAGTTTTCAGTTGTTAACTTTCAAGCCAAGATTATATTTACTAAACGGCGAAGAAAAAGATTTAGTGAGGTCTGACCTCGCTAAACTGGGGAATAATTATGTGGTTGTGGACATACAAAGTGAATATGAGGCCGAGGGTATGACAATAGAAGAGAGAAGAGAATTAGGTTTGTCAGAATTATCAGAAACTGATATTTTAGTAAAAAAATCTTACGAGCTTTTGAATTTAATAACCTTTTTGACAACTGGAGAAGATGAGACCCGCGCCTGGACAATAAATAGGGGAGATGTGGCTCCAAAAGCGGGAGCTGTAATTCATACAGATTTTGAAAATAAATTTGTTAAAGCAGAAGTTGTTTTTTGGAAAGACCTGTTGGACTGCGGAGGCTATCCAAAAGCCCGAGAACAAGGCAAACTTCGTACCGAAGGCAAAGAATATGTTGTCAAAGACGGCGATGTGATTGAATTTCGACATGGATAAATAAATAAAGATTCAATCACCCTGAGGAGCCAGCAGGCGACGTAGGGTAAATTGAATTTAAGCACGGATAATTATGGACTTTGTAATAAAAAATATAGAGGAGAATATTGTGGGTGTGGCGCGGAAGATTGGATATGTGATTATAGATTCGCGCGAAAATAACGAGTATAATTTAGTTAGAAGATTGGATATTGATAATTATCCGAGATTTCATATTTATTTGAAACAGGCAGGGGACAAATACATTTTTAATTTACACTTAGACCAAAAAGCCCCAATTTATAAAGGCGCTCACGCGCACAACGGAGAATATTTTGGTCCGGTTGTTGAACAGGAAGCTGACCGCATCAAAGAAGTTCTGCAAAAATAAAAAAGCCCCATGCGATTGCAAAGTGCAACCACATGGGGTGGGAGGGCGTTGCGTGGCCAAACGCAACACTATTTCCAATCGTCTGTCATATCTTCGCCTTTGTCTTCTTCTTCTTCATCTTCTTCGTCGTCTTCCCAACAATCGCATTTGTATTCAGTTGAATCTATTGTGACAATACACAGGTCGGCCGGATGTTTGGGGACTTTGACAAGGCCGCAATGTTGATTGTCGGCAGTGGCACATTCGTAAACCAGCGAGTCTTCTTCGTTGCGGAGAAGCTTAGCTGATATCTTATTCGGGTCGTAGTGTTGGTTGTACACTTCTTCAATGATTTTGACGAATGCTGTCCTTGCGCCTTCTTTCAAAGCCTGATTCATTTAAATCTCCCTTATAAAAAGAAGTTAACAATATTTCAAACTACTAATTAATTAGTATCATAATAATAAGCATATGTCAAGTGTAAAAGTTTTGTACGAGGATAATCATATTATTGCAGTGGTAAAGCCGGCGGGAATGTTAACTCAAGGCGACAAGTCTGGAGACGTTTCTTTATTCGACGAAGTTAAAAAATATTTAAAAGAAGAATATAAAAAACCGGGGA
>JBAZGP010000338.1:0-4299 GCA_041652835.1 Lutibacter sp.
TAAAATAAAAAACATGATAGATACAATTTTTACAACATATTTTTCAATTTTCCCAGAAAATTTTTTGGTATGGTTGATATCTTTATTTGTTTGTTTTATAATACTATGTAGTATTCTTGATATTATAAACATATGAACATACAATTACCCACTTCAACAATTTCCGATATTGGATCACAAGTATCAACAAATATTACATCTTTCAGAGATATAATTGTCCTACTTGTAGCCTTGTTTTTATCTTTTATTGTGATACAATTCTTAGTTGATACAGTGATAAGGGTCAAAAAAAATGAAGAAAAATAATATATATAAAAAAATATTTTTTAGCTTAGTTGTTGTTTTAACTTTGTTTGTAGCAACAAAATCAGAGGCTTCTTGGTCTATTGTTGGAACAGGAGACATTGCTTTATTTCAGTCTACTACGGGTACTTGTTTGAGTATAAAAAATGACGGAACAGTAACAATAGCGGGTGTATCTCCAACATTAACCTGTACAGCTTATGACTGGTTTGGAACAACTTACAGTAATCAACAGGCAATAGATTTTTCATATTCACAAGATAATACTTCTCTACCATCTTATACTGGTGGTACTTATGATTTTGGATACACATGGCCATGTGATTTTTCAGTCCAATATTCTAGTGCTTGCGGTGGATCAACTCAGACTACAATTTTTTCTTTTATTGATCCAGCTATAAGTGGAGCAACAAAAGGTTCTTTACAAACAACAGTTATTAGTGGAACAAGCAATCTATGGCCACTTATGTTGATCATTTTAGGAATACTACTAACTTTCTATATTTTAGATAAAATTATTAAACTTTTTTCATTTAAAAAAAAAGAAAGTGACAAGCAATTTATAGATAAAATTGGAACAAAAGAGCCATTTTTTAACAATAGAGAAGAAAAAACAACAACAAAAAAAAGTAATATTTCAAGACTTAATTTGATTGCACCCGAGTATTCAACAAAAAGCAAAAAGAAAGGAGGAAATATCTTTTGACAAAAAATTATAGATAGGATATTATATATTTATAAAGGTCGTATTTAACAACAACAACACAAAAAAATCATGGAATTCGCTTCATCAACTTTGATCAGTGGCGTTGCAACTGCACTTGGTGCAAATGTAACAGCTGGAACAAGCAATCTATGGCCAATTATGTTGATCATTGTAGGAATACCTTTGACTTTCTATGTTATCAATAAGATAATCGGTCTTTTCACAAAACACGCTAGAGCATAATAATTTTCATTGAGCTATGATAATAGAACTTTCAAACGATGTTGTATCAGCAGTATTTGGAGCAAATTCAGCAACATTTACTTCTCTGCTTCCAATCTATATAATAATGATTGGAATACCCCTCGTGTTCTATGTCCTAAGAAAAATTATTTTGCTTTTTCCACGAAAGTGAAAAATTGCGAATATATAGGGGCAACTCGCAACCCTTATTATGTTCACAAAAAAAATATGATACAATTACCAAACAATTTCACAACAGATATAGCAAGTAGTACAAATTCAAATTTGTCGGCCTTTTCCAGTTTTGCAACCCTAATAATCGGGGTTTTGTTAGCAACAATCGTGCTAACTGTTTTGATCGGTGCAGTAAAACATCATAACTAATATGAAACGCTGGGCTCTAAAAACACTTCTAATTACTTCAATTTTGACCCTAGGCATGGCCAAAGTGTCCTTTGGTGCAGACTTTTACGTTGAATGTTTAAATAGCTGTTATATAGATCCGTCATATGGGGACTCATATAGTGTAGGTAGTGGCTATTGGACTGCAACAACAACTGGTTCTTTGGCTTCACATTTCATCGGAGACTATGGAATAGAACTAATTTATATAAATTCTAACTACCCTACTTTTTTCTTTGCGACATCAACTGTTGCTGGTGGAATATGGGGTGGAGGAATAACAAATACATGGGGTTTATATCAATTTACAGGGGTCAATATATATGCTTTTTGGAATTTTCCAACAAATACAATTACAGGAGCAAATTTAAGTACATCAACGGCTATAAATAGATTTTCAAACTATGGTTATTCGGGTTCAATAGCTGGAGATCTTAAATTTTATTCTGATGTTTCTAGTAGAACAAGAATAATATCTGTTATACCCGCAAGCAATGCAACTGTGATACCTTTCACTGCGACTTCAACACAGCGCTTTGCAGATTTTGATATAGATAGCTTAGAATATTATAACGATACTTCTGTTTCAAGTAGTACAATCGCAGTAATCAACACATATCTTACAAATAACAATATCACTTCATATCAGTATACAAAATCTTTTACTGGAAGTTTTGGCAGTGGTTTTTCAAGCACATCATACAATATTGCGCAAGATGTTCCTTTCGGTAATTACGATATAAATATTTCTTTTTTAAATAGCGATTTACAGTTGATCACCTCTACCAGTTCAACAAATATAACTTTCGGAAGCTCAACAAATGCTATTACATTTCAAGAAGCATATGGAGCAAGTTCGTCAAACCCATTTGACATATCTCAAATTGCTACATCTTCTGCCTGTGGAATAACTGATCTTACTGGGTGCTTTAAAAATGCTTTGGTATGGGCTTTTTATCCAAATATGGATCTAATAAAAAGTCAGATTTCAAACCTAAAAGGATCTATACAAAACAAACCTCCGTTTGGATATTTTACAATACTTCAAACAAGTATGAATAATTTGAATGCCTCTGGCACAGCAATTTTTAATATAATTATTCCCGATTTCATAAGAACATCAATTTTTGACCCTCTAAAAACAGCCTTAATCGCGATTTTTTGGTTTGTTGGAGGCGTTTGGCTTTATAATAGAATGAAACATATACAACTATGATATACAAGAACATCATAAAACTTATAGTACCATTTATCGTACTTATTTGTTGTTGTTTTTTTATAAAACAAGCATATTTGGGCTTTAAAAGTCAGATAGCTTTTTCCGATCAATATTACTCAGATGTTAAAATACTTAGTGAAAAAGATTTTTGTATCAAATATTATTCTGAATATAGAACGGCTTATTTACCAGTTAAATGTATAAAATATTTCAAATGATCATCACAGTAATTTTAACAGTCATATTTGCGATACTTTGGCCGATTGTTCAACTCATCAGTTTGCTTCCTGATGTTTCCCCTATATCTTCAGTAACAACAGCTATTGTAACAGCCTCAAGCTATCTTGCTGGCTTAGACTCTTTTATGCCTATTACACTTATTTTGGCTATTTTTTCTGTATTTCTCATCTACGAGGGAGCATATTTTTCTTTTAAAATAATATATTGGATCATTAAGAGGATACCAACACAATCATGATTAGAAAAATTATTTGTAAAATTTTTGGCCACAAATGGGGAGATAAACAAGTAAAAAATGGCCGTTTGATACATCTTGTCCATAAGCGTTGTCTGAGATGTAAAAAATTTGAAAGCTAGTTTTTCCTTATGCCTGCCTCAAAGGGGCAGGCATAAGGGAGCGTTAGCAACCTACTCGCTGGGGGGTTAAATACCACAGAGCGAGTCTAAAGAATAGCGAGAGGGCTCAATACGGCTCGCTGTCGGTGCGTAAGCATTTCAAGTCTGTGGTAACTTTATACTCGGTTCTTGCAAGCTGTAATATGCAAGAGGGGGGTTATTAGATGATAAAGTCTTCAATACGTTTTTAAAAAAAACGTATTGGGGGGACTTTACCTACAAAGGGAAATTATTAGAATGGGTTTTTTAAAAATTCAAATGGCTTAATAGAGCCATTTTTTTTGTTTTTCTGTGGATAACTATGTTGATAACTTGTTTACAAATAAAATATTATAACATTTTTTATAAAAAAGTCAAGTTTGACAATGAAATTTTGATCTGTAATAATGTATATGCGAGTAAGAGTGAGGGCGACAAATTTACCCCAGCATTTTTGTCGCCTTTTCTTATTTGCTTTTTTTTTCATAATACTGTAAAATTTGCGTATGCCCGCGTAGGCAGATACGCAAATAAAAAATGACATACGAATGTACTGACAATGGAAGTTCTACGATCTGTATAAGTGAGGCTTCAACATCTCCGATGTATTACAATGGTTTCTCATATGACGGGATCATGCAAATATTTTTTTTATTACTTATATTTATTATAACATTTTTAAATTTTACAACAAATACATTGGTAGGTGTCAAGAATAGGAAAAAAATTTATGATTAGTTTTTTTGAACAAATTTTAATAGCTCAATTTTTTCTAATAGCTTTTATATGCACTATTAGAGGATTTTATTCT
>JBAZGP010000339.1:0-4296 GCA_041652835.1 Lutibacter sp.
CGGCTGCACCAATCAGTGAGCCAACACATAAAGAAATTAAGGTTCCCCCCACGCCAATAATTAGTGAGTACTTTGCTCCATAGCAAATTCTTGCTAACATATTTCGACCCATTTGGTCAGTTCCAAAAAGATACTCCCAATTTGGCTTTGTCAATCTAATTGAACTATTAATTCCGACAACATCAGTATCAAAATCAAAAACAAAATTCGATACAATTGCGATTAGGACTATAATGGAAATCAAAAAAAGTCCAATCATCGCACCTTTGTTTTTCTTATATTGAAACCAAATTTGAGCACTACGGCTTTTTCTAACATAGCCTTTTTCTTTCGTTGTTTGCCTTTTCATATCGCCTACACTCCCACATATTTGGCTTTTACTCTTGGGTCAATATATGCGTACAAAATATCAACAATTAAAAGAGTGACTGAGGTTAAAATGGTAGTTAATATTGCACAACCTGTTACAAGCGCAATATCGTTTCCACGAATTGCTGTAATCGTCAAAGTCCCAATTCCAGGCCATGAAAACACACTTTCTACAATCATCGCTCCCGCAAATAAACCACTAAATTGACTTCCGATAATGGTAACAATGGGAATCAAAGCATTTCCTAAAGCGTGTTTAAAAATTACTCGTTTTTCTTTTACCCCTTTTGCTCTTGCGGTTCTCAAATAATCCGCTCTAACTACATCAAGCATGGCAGAGCGAGTGGTTCGAGTTGATAAAGAAGCGTTTGCGACTCCCAGTGTAATAGCAGGCAAAATTACACTGCTTAATTTCGTCGCCCCTTGAACAGGAAACCATCCAAGCTTCAAAGAGAAAAGTAAAATCAGCATCAGTCCCAACCAGAAACCGGGAATTGAAATTCCACAAATTGCAACTCCGGATAGCAAATTATCAACCCAAGTGTTTTGTTTTACTGCTGCTATTACTCCAAGAGGAATTGATATGATGATTGTAAAGAAAATCGAAAAAACAGCCAGCCATAAAGTAAAAGGAAGCCTACTCAAATATTCGTGTAGGACATCCTTATTTCCATAAATACTTGTTCCAAAATCTCCTTGAAAAACACCACCAAGATAACGAAAATACCTAGTTAACAAAGGATCATTATATCCTAGTTGTTCACGGATGATTTCGACCTGTTCTTCTGTGGCATATTCTCCGGCGATCGCTCTTGCAGGATCGCCAGGAGATAGTTCCATTAATGCAAATACAATGAACGAAACAAGGAAAATTAATGGAATTAAAATGGAAACTCGTTTAAGAATATAACGCCACATAGAACTCTTTTTCCTTAATCATTATCTACCCGCAGGAACCATTTTGTATAAATAATGTAATTCTTGTAAATTATAAGATGGAGCCAGTTTTACTCCGCCTACATCTTTATTTGCATAACCAATTGCTTTGTTTACAGCAATAGGAATAACCGGGACATTGTCAGCTGCCCATTGTTGCATTACTGCAAATTGTGTAACCATTTCCGAATAGGTTTCACATGTTTGAATTTCAACCATCATGGCTTCCCATTCAGGGCTTTCAAATCCATAAACATTGGAAGAGCCACCAATGGTAAAGAACCGGTTGAAGTTGTGCAATAAAGCCCCTGTATAAGAGCAATAATCACCGGTATAAATATCATATTCATAAGAGCTTTTTAAAGCAGTCCAGTTCTTACTGTCTACAAAATCAATTTCCGCTACAAAGCCTACGGCATTTAAATTAGCTTGAACGGTTTCAGCCCATGTTTTATAGAAAGTAGTTGCCATAATGGTTACAGTTGAACCAGTTAAACCATTTTCTTCAACAAGTTCGGCAGCTCCGGTTGGGTTGTAAGCAATTGGAGTTACCTGGGTATAACCTGCACCAGTTGGAACACAGAAATTATTATTGACCGAAGCTCCAATTCCATTCTCAAAAGTAATATTTACGATATCTGTTTTATTGACAGCCATTGCAATAGCTTGTCTTGCTTCAACATTTTTCCAAGTATCTCTTTTGTGATTAAAGCCTATATAATAAGACATCACGCCAGGAGCATTATATATTTCAATATTTTCATCGGCAGCCAAAGTACTGTAACTAGTAGTTGGGATAACAAAGCAATAATCAATTTCCCCAGCTTGAAGGGAAGCGGCCGCGGTGTTTCCGTCAGGAATATATTTTACAACAATATTTTTGGATGGGAAATCTTCAATTCCCTCATAATAATCATCAAAGCGTGTTAGTCCATAACTGATTCCCGATTTAATTTCCCCTTTTCTATAAGGTCCAGTCCCAATAGCTGCCGCATCAGCCACAGCCATTGTTTCAAATGCTTCTTCGGAAAGTATTTTTATTTCTAGGTATGAAGGGAAGTCAGGTATCGCGTAGTTTAATTTAAATAAAACGGTATTTGCATCCTCAGCGATTATTTCTTTCACTTGTTTGTCAGCTGAATTAATTGGTTTTACAACACCTTCGTGAGTAACGTCTTTTGCCCAGTTCCAAGTAAAAACGACATCATCGGCATTTAAGGTTGTCCCATCATGAAATTTGACATTTTCTCGCAAATGAATACGCCATTCGGTTCCATTGCCATTGACGTCATCCCAAGTTTGGGCTAAAACTCCCACTAACTGCCCAGTTACGTAATCGTTTTTAATTAAAACTGAGTGGGTGGAATTAGTGTAAAAATGACAAGAAGATGAGGTACTCCCATAAGGATTGGGTGTATCTAAGTCATCAGCATAAGCCACAATGACAGTGTCTGCAAAAACCTTTTCACCATCTTCATCTTTATTACATGCTGAAGACCCAAAAAGGACAAAAATAAGAACTAACAGTAATAAAACTTTTTTCATAAAATTCCCCTTTTCTAATTTTGCCTTTCTTACCAAATTCATTCATCGCAAAATTATTTTATGAATGAATCTTTACTGATTTAGAGATTACTTTTTTACAAATACAATTTGTTCAGTATTCTCTCTAACAACTTTGCACGGATTGCCATAAGCAACAGAGTTATCGGGAATACTCTTTGTTACAACACTCCCCATTCCAATAATACAATTATCACCAATTACAATTCCATTTCTAATTAGGGCTCCAGGAGCAATATAAGTGTTTAAACCAATCTTAGTATCCCCACCAATAAAAACCAGGGAAGAAATGGTAGAATAATCGCCAATTTCCACATCATGACCCATTACGACATGGCCTTGTAGTAAAACGCATTTCCCAATTCTGCAATTTGGCCCAGGACCAGCTTGTTGTTGAATGATGGTCCCCTCACCAATCTCCGCTGAAGATTGGTAAATATTTATTGGGTCAATAACAATCCCAAGTTTTAAATTATTTTTGATGAGTTTGTTGTGAATTGATGCTCTTGTTAATGGTTCACCGGCAGCAATGACAAAGCGATCCGTTTTCAAGATACCCGAATTAATATAATCTTCAAAAGTCCAAACTTCAAATCCATTAATTACTTTTTCCATATTTTGATTGTCATCAATGAATCTAATTTCATCCCATATTTTATCCACTTCATTACTCCTCGCAACAGTTCCGATAACTTCTCGCCCAAGGCCACTACAACAATAAACAAAAAATCGATTTTTTGACATCAATATCCTCGTATAATCTTTTCTTAAATAAACTATACCATATAAATGCCTAAAAAAAATCGACTTTTGGTTTACTTACTTTTTATTTACAAGAGAATTTAAATAAATGCCGTATTTTGTGTTTTTAAAAACATTGGCTGTTTCTTGTAATCTCTCGGATGTTATTAAGCCACGTCTCCAAGCTAATTCATCAACACTATATAATTCAAAATTATTCTGAATTATTTTTAAGAAAGTAGATATATCCAAGAAATCTTCTTCGGATTCCATTTGCCTAACAAAATAGCCTCGTTCTAAAGGAAGTGAATACACTTGATTCGCATATTTTGAACTTTCCCGTAATTTTTTTGCCACTCTTTCATTATTGGTTTTAAATAAAATATCTAAAAATGAGATTTGGGGGCAAAAATAAACTGGTAACTCAAAATAATCATATTGAGTCTCAATCTTATTTTCATGATTTTGCTCGACAACGTGCATAGAGTCATCAAAATAAATAATATTGCTACTTTTTTTTCTATCCTGTTCAAGCTCTTTAATTTTTGGAAAAGTTAAAACAGTGATAGTTTCCTTATTCTGCATACAGTTTTGAAATAATCTTGGTAAATTGTTATCGTGGATAAAAATTTCGCCATGAACAACCATTATATTGCTGGCTTCAATTTCTGTTTTTACTACTTTTTT
>JBAZGP010000340.1:0-4286 GCA_041652835.1 Lutibacter sp.
TCATTTTGCATTTTTATTTTTCCCCTGCAAACTTGCATGAAATTCTCCAAGCCATTTTTGCCACACGTTCAAAGAATCTGGAATAAAAACTAAAAGCCCTGCTTCTGAAGGTCTACTGAAATTAACAGCGTCATCAATGGTTATTTTTAAAAATTTATCCTTACCTGTCGGTATAATTGATATTCCATAATTTTGCAAAACATCGCAAAGCTCTTTAATTTCCGCTTTAGTTTTTAAACACTTAACCATTATATTCTCTCCAATTCATCCCAATCAATATCCCAATAACGTGCGACAATTCTTGCTTCATTATAAAGCAAGATACCATCTTTCACTAACCAGTTTAATAATTCTACTACTGTTTGATGATGTTCTTTTTCCAATAAAACTTCAACATCATGGAAAGCCCAACCTTGTGGCATCCCACATTCTGCAATTTCATCATCAGTAACAAATCTCTTTTTAATATTTTCGCCCATTACTTTCCTTCAAACTATCAATTAATTTTTCACATGCCAATGCAAAGGCAACCGCAAGATTTTCAGAATAAATTCCTAATTCTGGTATTGAATATATCCCATAACTACTATATAAATTTATAAGGCAAGACCATTGTTTCTTTTGATCATCATAAATATATCCTATCCCTTCAAGTTTTTCCCCAAATTTTTCAACAATTTTAGTATAAAGATAATCTTGTTGAACTTTTGCATCATTTACTAAATCTGGAACACCATCAGTAAACATATGACCGTCTTTATCTTCAATCCATGCTACTTCATGTGGTGGATCATCAAACCTCATTTCTTTAAATCCAACAAACTTTTGCAACTTTTTCTGAAGTGCTTCAAGGTCAATTTTATTTTCCATTTTCGTTTTCCTTAACTTTAATCGGTTCAAACATTACACCATCTTCATCACAGGGCAATTCATCATATCCGCAATTATATTTTTCTTCACATTTATTTATGTCTGCACAATTATCCCCGAATAGGGGGCAATTTACTATTTTACCATAGCCATTAATAGCAAGGTCATTCATAATGTCTCGCATTATATAAGCGTCCGACTTTTGCAAAGCTCTACCACGGCTAATTATAGTTACCATTCTTTGCCCTAAATCTAATGTATTAAAATCTTCCCAATTTACCCCTAACATTTCTTGCAAATCTTTACTTTCCATTTTCGTTTAAATCCTTATATTCACCAGATAAAATTTGCTTCTTTATATCGTCCCAAATTTCATTGGTACTTAATTCATCCCACGGAATTAATCGTTTTTCAAGATATTCCAAAATTTTCAACCGTTCATCCATATCACCAAATCGTATTGCATACATTTCAAGCATCCGACAAAGATGTTTAGAAAATGCATCTTCTTTTTTACTTAACATATGAAGTGTCGATGTTGGAAATTCTTTTTCAGCAAGTTCATGTGCTAAATCTACAAATTCTTTGTATTCCTTTGCTATAAATTGTTTGTCTAAATTCGTTTCCATTTTTACTTTACCTCTTTGCGTTCATCTTCTCTAATTATTTCCACTTCATTTGTATCATGATGAAAAATTACAGTAGCAATTAATTTATTTTCAACTTCATCATTTGTAATATCATGTGGTGTTAAAAATAAAAATCGTTCAAAACGCCGATATGCCCTAAAACTATTTACCATTTCCACCTCTTTTAAAATTCCATCTTAGTAGGTTTTACTTCAAATAGTTTAGCCAATGCCTTACGAAATCTCATCTGTGGTTTTTAATTCCTTATCATCTTTTTTATTGCGATTTTTAATATTCATAATTCCGCCAATAACAAAGAATAATCCTAATATACCTAATCCAAAACTTAGGGCTACATTATTATAAGGTGGAATTAATGCTCCAGTTATCATCACTAAACCACCTAAGAAAAATACAATACTTTTAATAAGCGATTTCAGTGGAATATTTATTTTACGATCACTAGACAAAAATCCAATAAATACCCCTATGAGTACTGCAATTGCCACACATACCGGCAACCAATCTTGAACCTTTGAAATAATTTCATCGTTCATTTTATCATACCTCTATTTTAAAATTGTATCTCCCAAACTTTTACTCCAAAATAATCCGCCAATGCCTTACGAAACTTTATTCGTAGTATTATTTACTATTATTAAACTAATCCTCAAAAAATTGATTAGTTTCCTTATTCATAAATCCAGCCGGGAATTCAAAAACTATTGTATGAACCATAGATAAAACCACTAAAATACTTAATATTAAAAATAAAGGCACATATAAAATCGTCACTAAAACCCAATACGTTAAAATAAATGGCGACAATAATATCATAAAATAACCATCGGTAATCAAACCTCTAAACCAAGCCCATAATACTTTTGAACTTAGAATAAATTCCCACAATGCTGAGGTAAATGCCAATGCAGTCCCGACAATATTTTTATCCCTTATAGAATTACTCTTATAATCAATTTTTGTTATAGTTTCATACTTTGGCTTACCTATATAAGCTTCTTTCCTAAAATAAATAATCTTAGGTGAACTTTCAGGATTAGAAATCTTACGATTCCAATTTCCACCACCTACACTAAACACATATAATTGATCGTGAATAAAAGATTTATCAATATACTCTAAATTACTCAATCGTACAAAATTGCCATTGATATCTTCAATATAAATTTCTTTCGGAGTCACATCTTGTTGCTCTTGAGTTTTAATTTCTTCCTTTACTATTCTTGTTCTTCGTTTATTATAAATCTCACTAAAACTTTTCACCTTTTCCAACTCCATTAAAATTGTATTTCCGAAACTTTTACGCCAAAAATTTTCGCCAATTTTCTTCGAGTCCCGAATTTTGGTTTTTGCTTTTGATTTTCAATCTTAGAAAAGTTAGACTGACTTATCATGCCAATTTTTTTCATAACCTCAAATTGTGTCCAGCACTTGGATAGCCGCAATTCCTTTATCGTCTTCATATTATTATAGTAGCATACCAATAATCAATTGTCAATATGCTCTTGACAACCTAAATTTTTAGTGCTATGATAGACTTAGAAAATAAAATTTGGAGTAGTAAAAATGAAAGTACAGTGGATTGAAGACCTCGGTAAAGAAGCAGGTGATTATGACAGCAAACGCAAGCAGGAATGGAAGCAGTATGATGATGATATAATGGAAGCAGCCGAAAAATATGATGAAGATTTTGAGGATGACGAGTAATGATAGATACAAAAATATCTAAGTTGTTTTCTGACATTGAAAAGGCTACTACAAAAGATGAAAAATTAAAAATCTGGAATAACTATGCCAATAAAGCTGAACGGGCCATAAGACATAGATTTTTATTTTGGAAAATAGTTCGCTATGCAAAGGCTACAATAATATTCTTTGCAACGATACCAGTCATTCCTATTATCCAAATTATTTTAGCAATTCGTGGAGAATATGAAAACTAAAATTTTGCGGCAAATTTTGTCGCTGGTATTAATTCTAACGCCACTTTTATTTTTGACTTCCTGTACTCGTGATGGAAAAATAGATGTATACAATTTAGTAAGAAATCCTTTAGTAATGGTAATTGGCGTGGCTATTACACTATGGATTTTGTGGAAATTTAGGAAGCATTAAGGGAAAATAATGGAAATGATCTGTGAATATGCTTTACACTGTCCAGTTGATTGTCCTCTTAAAGAGTCACATGCACTCAACCATCATCCTGAAGATTACGGAGATTGCAATTCAGAATGTCAAGGTGATATACCTGGAACTAAGGCAGGTGCTAAATGTGTGCCAGTTTGTGTAGTGTGTAAAACTAAACCACAAAAATGGTCTGAGAGTGTGCCGTTCAAAGGTGGTATGTGTGCGGATTGTTGGCAATCGTGGTGAAGATATTTTAAAATAAAAAGGTAGGTATATAAAAGATGATATCAATATTAAAAACCAATAAACCCATTATTACGATTACTTCAGAAAAAGATGCTAAAGAATTTATGAGCCAACTCGATAAAGATGGCAGAGTTTTTACAGGACAAGTCGTAATATATTTCCAAAACAATTTTCATTTTGCTTCAAAATTGCATTTAACAATGATGAAATATTTTGGACAAACCAATTGCTACAATTTTGACGTGATCTATATAACTGATAAAGAAGTAGATAGCCATATTAAATTAACGGCTGGTTCAAAATATTATTTAAAACCCTTACGATACTAAAATGGTAGAACGTAAAACAGATTTTATAGATACATGGATGGCTTATACGTTTGCATCATTATAT
>JBAZGP010000341.1:0-4272 GCA_041652835.1 Lutibacter sp.
AAAATTTAGGTATTGAATTCAATGAGTGGGGTTCGTCGAGTTTTGAATCCAGAAACATTAACAAGCCTGATGAGATAAACTCTCTTCAATGGAAACCTTTCATAAAAGGAGATGAATATTTTTCCCCATCCAAAAAAGATTTCATGATTAATTACCAGGTTCAGAATATGGAAGGACTTGTAAAGAAACTCAAAGAAAACGGAGTAACCATACTCGACAGCATTGCGACTTACGACTTTGGGAAATTTGTACATATTATGGACACAGAAGGCAACAAGATAGAATTATGGGAACCATTTGATGCTGACCAAAATGGTGGTAAGACAACAAAATAATGGAATAGTTTGACGCAATTTGACAGAAAAGAAAGCCGACCGCATAACACTGGTTTTGCATCAGGCAGGCTGACGTGCAAACCTGGAGTTTTGTGTTTCGAATAAATATTTGTAATAAAACGAAACATTGTGATACCTAAGCCACCCAAACGCAGAGAACGAAAACGTTATGGGTGAATTTTTTAAGCGGCAGTGATCAAAGCAAAGAAGGCAATCCAATATAAAAAAATACCTTAAAAATATGGAGACCAGAAACCACTTGCAAAAACGGGGCGCAACCGAAAAGCCAAATGAGTAGGGAATAACATACTTTTAATATGAAAGACTTTAAATGGACACAAGGTTTTTTTGGATTTCTTGGATTTCTCGGTACACCAGCAATTACGAAAGGAGATTGGAAAGAGGCATTATGGTTTTTATTTTTTATCTGGTTTATTTATTTTATTCCAAAGAAAAAAAAGTAATTGGAGGCGAATTTAAATTCTAAGGTTTAATTTACAGTATGTTTCGGGTAAAACTTGAAATATCAGGCAATGAGATATTTCGTTAAATACTGAAAGGAAACAATAAAACAAACCTGCCCGTAATAATTAGGGTTTCATGTGGTCCGCCTGAGTCGGACCCAACGTAAAGCATCAGTTAAACGAAATCCCGGGTAAAATATCTGTTTATGGAAGTTGGAAAGTGGTTTTAATGGTTTTTGATTTGGGGTTTGTTAGCCGATAATTGCAGCTCTTTCATCGTTTGAGGTGGTTTTATTGTGCTTTCAACTGGCTTTTGTGTCGTTAAGGATGATGATTTACGACTTTAACAGGCAAATTTATGTTTTAACCGGACTAAAACAAATTGGAAAAGACGATCCAGCAACAAGTTCTTTTTACAGCTTTTCCAACTACTTTATGCTGGGATAATAACAACTTGACATGGGCTCGCTAACTTCTTGACATGAGCTGAACAACTACTTGACATGAGCCGGGCCATGTTTAGTAGTTGCAAATCGGATAATGAGAAATGTTTTTGACGGCCAACGACAGCGCTTTAAGATGTAATTAAAAGCGTTTTAACAGAACATAAAATAATCTTTCCGGTGCAATTTGTAATCCACAGAATCTAAAATTTCAATCAGTATTTCATCTTCCGTTACATAGAAGCAACACAACCGAAATTTACATACCATTACAGGCAAAAGTCTTCAAAAAATCAAGCCACAATCCGATGATTTGTAAAAAAGTTAAATTTGTTGTTTCAAAGATTTACATGGCAACATATATTGAAATAAAATACGGTTGGAACAGTACACCAACGTTTGTTGGCATTGTATGGATTTTCCGTATCTGTAAACAAGTTAAGCGCCGGCATGAAAGACTTCATAAATAATATGAATATAATCCTGTTGTTCGTTAATGAAATATCAACGTTTGTTAAATAGATTTTTAAATTACCTTACATCGACTGACTTTTGCTTCATGTTTAACAAAATAAATTTAAAGTCATGAAAAAATCAGTAAGGGTAATAACCCACATTTGTTTTTGGACAATCTTTCCTTTAACAATTTCATTTTACAATTGGGACAAGCCGATAGCTTTCCGGGATTCGCCAACGACTCAAAAAACTTCTTTCAGATTTTACTATCGAACATTCAAACTTTGTTTGTTCATCCTGATATGGGTAGTGAAATAATTAGCCTTTCAAACTTAACGGGAATATGTTGTAATATCTTCGGTTACATTTTATTTCCAATGAGCATTTTTTATCTGTTTTATGTTTATTTCATTCCAAAAGCATTGAATAATAATAGTATTAAAAATAAAATCATTCCGGTTTTATTTGTTTTAATTATTCCTTTTGTAATCATTAAGCCTTTGAGTTACTTCATATTTACTATAGGATTTGGCAGCTATTATTATTCCTTAAGTCTTACTTATATTATTACTGTATTCTTCGCGTGTGCCGGTTTTTTCTTTCGCATTATGGAAAATTGGTTGTTGACAGAGAAGATTGCAAAACAAAATCTTCAAAGTGAACTGGCATTGCTTAAAAATCAAATTAATCCTCATTTTCTGTTTAATACACTTAATAATATTGACAGTTTAATTAAAAGTAACGTAGATAAAGCATCGGAAACATTGGTAAAGCTTTCAAATATTTTGAGGTACATGATTTATGATACGAATATTGACAAAGTAAAATTATCAGATGAAATCAAACACATTGAAAGCTATATTGATTTACAAAAAATACAATTTGCAAATATGAAACTTGTGTCGTTTTCGGTAAAGGGAAAAACAGATAATATTATGATTGCACCCATGTTGTTTATTCCTTTTGTTGAGAATGCGTTTAAACATTGTACCGATAAAAGTATTGAACAGGCAATACGCTTTACGTTTACAATCGAAAATAATATCGTCAATTTTAAATCGGTTAATGTATCTGACAAAACAAAAACAATTAGTAAAGACAATTCCAGCGGTATAGGATTAAATATTACCAAACGCCGACTTGAAATTATTTATCCGGGTAAGCATACGTTAAATATTAAAGAAGAAAATAATACTTTTACAGTAACTTTATCTGTTAACTTAAATGAGCATTAATTGTATAGTAGTTGATGATACACCATTGGCAGTTGATAAACTTGAAGGTTTTATCAAACAAGTTCCGCTATTGAATTTATTGAAATCATTCAATAGTGGGATTGAAGCGATTTCATTTATGAGAACCAATTCTGTTGACCTGGTTTTTCTTGATATTCAAATGGAACAGTTTTCAGGTTTGCAATTTATCGAATCATTACAGAACAGACCTAAAATTGTAATCGTTTCGGCCTATAGCCAATATGCTGTAAATGGGTTTGATTATTCGGTTACAGATTATTTGCTTAAACCATATTCGTTTGAAAGATTTTTAAAAGCGATCGACAAGGCACAAAATGAGTTAGGGGTCAAACTTCAAAAAGACTACATGTTTGTAAAAACAGAGTATCGGATGGAACGAATTAATTTTTCTGATATTCTTTTCATCGAAGGGCGGGGCGCATATTTAAAAATTGTAACACAAAAGACTAATATAATGACGCTGCAAAATTTTCAGAATATGGAAAATTTATTGCCATCTGATAATTTTAAGCGTGTGCACAAATCGTTTATTGTAGCAATGAATAAAATTAAAAATGTTGAACGCAATATAATTAATATCGGCGAACAAAGTATTCCGATAGGATTTAGCTATCGGGAGAATTTTTTCAAAGAAATTAAATTGAATGAGTAAGATATGCCAGCGCCAAATAAATAGGGCTTCATGTAATCAGCCTGAAACGGGCCCAACGTAAAGCATCAGTTGAACGAAATCCCATAAATAATATTTGGTTATGGGAACTGGAAAGGGTTTCTATTGTTTTGTGGTTCGGGGCCTGTTGTCCGATACATGCAGTTCTTTGATAGTTTGAGGTAGTTTTTTTGTTATTTCCTGTGGTCTCTGTGTCGTTATGGCTGATGGTTTACGTCTTTAACTGGTTAATTCGTGTTTTAGTCGGGTTGGAATTAATCAGATACAAAGTCCACCGGATAATTTGGATATTTAAAAAATAGGCTACTTTTACAATAAGGTTTTTAAACATTGATGAACAAATGATGACGATGAGAACAAGCAAAATGGATTGAATCGTGAGATTGAAAAGTATTTTTGGTAAATTATGATCCAATTAACAAAAAAAACAAGTGTAACTAAACCGGAAATAACCACCATAATGGTGGTTAGCCAGACATTGAGGGCAACTTTAAGAAACTGCATCGCTCGAATATTTTTGCAAATAAAACTCAACAAATGAATAACGATAAAAAGATTCCATTTCAAACCATAGACTGGACAGCAATTCCAAAAGTTGAATATAAAGGAGAAATTGGTACTGCATTTTGGCAAGCGGTTGAGCTTCCG
>JBAZGP010000342.1:0-2798 GCA_041652835.1 Lutibacter sp.
TATGAATTTTTCAACTTCGTCGTTTGTAATTTTAGATTGTTTTAGAAACAAATTCATAACTTTATCAAGTTTCTTTCTTTTTCTAGATTGGATTATGTTTCTAGCTTTTATTAAAAGTTCACGAGCTTTTGATCTTGTTGATATTATTACAGGAATAACTTTTGGTTTTTCTGGTTCTGGTTTTGTTTCGATTGGTTCAGGTTCGTTTGTTTTAGATTCAGAAATTTCAGAATTAGATGTTTTTGATTCCTCTTTTACTGGTTCAGACGGAGCCAGAAGTTTTTCCTCTGGCGTAGTTTCAGGTTCCTTGTCCGCCTGAATGTTAATACTTTCGGCGGATGGTTGTTCTGGTTCAGGGTCTGATTTGGTTTCTTGTTTAGATTCAGTTTTAGTTTCTGGGATTTCTTTTTCTGATTCGGATTCAATTGGTTCAGATTTAGAAGTTTCAGAATTTGACGAAGCCAAAGGTTTTTCCTCGGGTAGCGAAGCGGGCGGAGGTAATTCCTCGGGCGTAGTTTCCACAGGTTTTATTTCTATATTTTCAGGTTCAGCCAACGGCTCATTTACTGGTATTTGAGCCGTTTGGGGTTCTGGAGCTTGTATGGACTCAGAAACTGGCTCATTGGGAGCTTCTATTGTTACTTCTTCCTTTGGTGTGATTTCTTCTGCCATATATAGATTATAGCAAATAGGGCTTAAATATAGGGGGTTTTAGGGCTTGACTTTATACTCAAAAGGGTGTATAATATAAGTAATAGTAAAAATAAGTCGCGTAACCGGCCAACCTAATCAGGGCAGCCGTTACGGGCTAGCTCTTTAATAAAAAAACGAAAAATGGAAGAATTCAAAGAAGAAACCAGGTACATTAAAAAATGGATTATCTGGATTGTAGTACTTGCCTTTTTAATAGGCGGTGTAGCGTGGTTCTTTAACAGAGCCGAACGAACAGTCGATACTGCATTTATCCGGTATGAAGAATTTCAGGAGCTTTACAACACCTGTAGTAAATTAAATACCGATTTATGTAACATGAGGGAATTGCCCGGCGATGACAAAATGTTTGAGCAATTTTCCAAAGCACAGCGTATCAATACTCTGAAAACCCAACTGAACAGGTGGGTTGAAGATTATAATGCAAAATCAAAAATGTGGAACCGGTCAATGTGGAAATCAGAAAAACTCCCATACCAGCTCGACGTAAATCAATTCAATTGTTACACCAATTAAAAACAAAACGATGAAAAAGTATGTGTTAAGTTTATCAGTTTGCATTATTGCAATCATGTTGATGGCTGCCTCGTGTGAAAACGAAACCAGTAAAAACAAAACTGCCATCAAAGAACAGGTTGAAACTGAAATAAACCAGACCAATTTACTGGCCATTCAACCTCCTCCAAAAATTTCATGGTCCCTTGAACGCGATAATCTTATAAAAAGATTTCGCCTACAAAATGACCGGAGTGTTATGTTTTACATGTATGTTTTCATTGAAGGAGTTGCCGATCCAATTGGATATTACCAGGTTAACAAAGTAAGTTCGGTAAATAGTCAACTTACTAATACTGAACAAATTATTGATGATCCGAACGGAAGTTATGAAGCAGGTTCTGTTGTTTTGCCTTCACCCGCTGAGGACGGCAGTTATGGAACAAACGGCGATGGAGTCTTTGGTTTTACACCCGAAGATATTTACATTGAACATAATATGAAGTACATTGTTGCCACAGTTCCTCTTTCGTTTACAAAGCCGGTAAATCGCTTAACTGTTATTAATGTTCAAACAGAAAAACAGCTTAAAGAAATGATGAACCGAATTAATTCAATGAAATAAAAACATTGATTAATTGAATAATTTGAAATACCTCGGACAGCAATGTTCGAGGTGTTTTTTAATTTATGACAGTAACTATTTAGCTCCCAAAAAGCCCCACTATCTTTGGGAGCTTTTTTAGTAAGTTTATGGCAAGAATCTTCCTTACTATATATTTTTTTATTTAAATTTTATATAAAGTTTCTTTAAGAAATTTTATATAAAAAATATTTTCTTGATAAATAATATCATCCCGTCCAAAACGAGTATTCTCATTAAAATCAACATATGTTATGGCGTCTAATTCATTTAATACTAAAGAAAAAATATATAATCCTAATCCTTCCCCTTTTTGTCCTCCAGAATGAGATCCGGTAAAACCTTCATTAAAAATTGATTCTTTTTCAGTTTTTTCAATTGCACGACTTTTCATTATAAAAGATAGTTCTTTTTCTTCAAAATTTATTGATATAATAATATTTGCATCAGGTTTTATATATTTTTGTGCATTATCAAAAAAATGATACATAGCACAATTAAATAAACGAAAGTCAGTTTGAATTTCAATATTATCTAAATTTTTAAATTCCACTCTAGAATTATTTAATTTTAGTAGTGGCATAAATGGGGATGCACACCTTAATATTAAATCTTTAAGGTTATGTCTTTGGGAAAAATCAGCAGTGTATCCTTTACCAACAAGAAGATTGATTCCAATAAGTTGCGCATCGAGATCTTTTGATCTTTGTTCAAGATACAATAAATCTTTTGCAAATTTTTTAGGGTCTTTTTTGATAATCTCAGTAAATATATCTATACGTTCTTGGTGTGAAATTCTGTGATCAATTCTTATTGTGTGCCTTTCTATTGTTTGTCTCATTTGAAGTTCAGTAGAACTGATATTGTGAATCACTGCTCTACTAAAGAGTTTTGCTTTTGTTCTAAATTCTTTATATAAAGCCCAAACAATTCTTTTGGTTTTTCTCTT
>JBAZGP010000342.1:2808-4263 GCA_041652835.1 Lutibacter sp.
TATATCAATATCTACAGGTAAAGTATCTAATTTGTCGTTTTCAACCTTTAATTCAAAATGTTTATTGGATTCGGTAATTTTAAATATAAACATAATATTTAACCAAACAATGCAAAAGATGCCCTTTTTATTGTATCGGAATACGTAGAAAAAGGACTACCTTTATTAATCCAATCATCTGCAAGAGCTCCTTCAGGTTTTTGATATTCACGAGCTGAATATAATATGATGTATTTTTTATATCCGTATTTTCTTTTTAGGTTTTCTACTAATGCCATTCCTTCTGCCTCAGAGCTAATTTTTCTTCCAACCCCTTTCCAATCGACAAAAATAATGTTTGCATTTTTTACTTTTTCATCATCGACTTGAGCATCTCTTACTTTTTCAACTACCCATTTATCATCTGCTAATGTGTCTGCGATAGGGATGTCCCTGTCGTCAATAAAAAGAATACGTGCTTGTTTTTTATAAATTTCACTTTCTTTATTTATTGAAAGTGAAAGTTTGATATATTTTCTTAGTTTAAATCCCCATGCAGTATTTGACTTATATATAATTATTACTACTAGTAATAATATTACTAGTAGTAATATTATCCATGGTATTGTTAGATTAAAATTATCAATGTCAAAACTTATGATACTTGCCCCAAAGAGATTTTTTATTTGTTGTTTTTTTAAATTCATCATAATATAAGTCTATAATTAAATTATCTTTTTAGCAAAGCTAGAAAATCTTAATATAATTTTAATTTTAACGATTTCCTTTTGCTCTATTATGCGTTTTGCACAACATCTCGCAATTATTAATTGCTGTTTTACCACCTTTGCTCCAAGCTGATACATGGTCGGCGTCCATATCTGCAAGACTCCAAATCTTATCTTTGTTTGCATCGTGTCCAATCGCACAATGTGAGCAATTTGAAACACCTTTTTTCTTTGCTATAGCAGTCTGAGATTCGTACACTGAACGCTTAGTTGGATCATCAAAAACTCGTACTTCCAATAATCTTGTATCAACTTCACCCCCTAAAACATATTCAAAAATTCCTCGACGATTCTTAATGAAGCCATCTCCATAGAGTTTTTGTACCAAAGCGGAAACGGTAGCAGAGCTATATTTTTTCTTGTGATAAGTTTCGTAAATCCTATTCCACTCCAATCCTCTCATCTCACTTTCAACTTCAGTAAATGTGGTTGAAACCCAATCAATGACTGTGTTGAAATGCTTTTTTAGTTCGGTAATATTTGTATCCTTTCGATGCTTGCTCATGTAATTATCAATATCACCGCCAGAAACCCAATCAAAAGCTCGCTCCAAATATGCTTGGCGTTTAATGTCACCAGCGATGTACGCGCTCCACTTTTGTACGTTTGCGTTTTGGCTATTACTAAACTCTTCGCGTGCCTTGGTAACAAAAGGCCCAGAATAGACAGCGTTCAATATTTCTTGTTC
>JBAZGP010000343.1:0-4259 GCA_041652835.1 Lutibacter sp.
AACTTAACAAAGGAGAATTTAATGGTTATAATGTGCAGTGAGGAGGATCCTCACTATAATAAATACTGCGGTTAGTATTGTTTTTTAAACTAAAAATTTTATAAAAAATAAAAAACAAACACAATTACAATAATTCTAAAAATAGTCTATTATTTAAACCTGCTTGGTTAATAATAGTTTTTAATAGTTTCTTTCCTATTTTTCCATGAGCTGGAACTATCACAGTCAAAACTTTGCCATCATCCAGAGTTTTTTTCAGTTTAACATGACCGCCTTTTTGAGAATGATTTTGAAATCCATCCTTTTTTAAAGCTTTTATGACCTTACGCCCTGACAGCTCTGGTAATTTCTGAGTTCCCATGTATTTCAACGCCTAATAAATTTACATGAGAATCTATATCTCTAGGATCATCTCTGAATTTCTTTTCTTCGTCAGATAGTATAAATGAAACAGCATAATGCAAAATTGTCTCTGCATATTCTTCCTGCACATCTTTATCCTCTAAATATAGTTCTAATGCCTCTCGTGCATTTTCAAGGGCTTCATCTTTATTATTCCCTTGGCTTCCCACACAAAAAACAGGGCAAATTGCTATAAAGCACCCATCTTCTTGAGTAAGCTCAATAGGCACTTCCAGTTTAACAATCACCGTTGTTACCTCCTCAATCCCCAAATTGGGTATGGTTCCACTCTTTCAATCAGCGTTAAAAAAAAGAATTGCTGATTAATATAAACTTAGTTTTGGAATATAAATATTTTACTACATAATTAAAGATAAAAAAAATACCCCTACCCCTTAAAGGGGTAGGGGTGAATTATTTATCGCCTCCAAATTGGAAAATGAATATTTATTTCAATGCACCAAACACATACCATGACTTCCTGGAAACTGCCCGTACACCTGCCATGAAACCATCATAACTAAAAGTCAAATAACCAGTTCGGGCAGGGTCATTAACCAAAACAGTCCTCTTTTTAGTGTTGATTTCAATTGGCATGACCCAGTGTTCATAAGTACCATCATAGTATTGATCCCATGGTCCGGTGTTCACTAATACTGCAATTGCCAGGTCAGGGCTGCTAATTCTCTGACCTACCCAGTTCATTATTTGGTCATTGTTGGATCCTAAATCTTTACTGTTATGTGTGTCACACCATCTTTGAGTGAATCCAGAATCTTTTAATTTGTTAAGGATTCCATTAACAAGGTCTCCAGGGTTAGTTCCATGAGTTCCAGTTTTACAATATTTCCGCATTTCTTTATCACTGGTTTGTATTCCCCAGGTGGATATGATGTTTGCAGCTGTATTTGATCCGCAACTATATTTATCAGGTTGCCGGAGCATTGTATGTTTTTGCTCTCGATATATCCCATCCCATATGGGTATCGGGCTAGGTTCATCTTTAACTCCTACCCGCACCGTGCCAGGTAACTTGTACTTATTATTATATAGGTATCTTCCTACTCTGACTCCTGAATCCAGCATTTCTTCTGGAAGGATTTTAATTTCGTTTAGTGTTCCATAATTAGGGTGGACTCCATTTTTTTCATAGTAGTCAGCCCAACGTTTACATAACTCAGCATATTCATTCAAACTAGCATTATCACCTTTTTTACTGAAAGACATAATATCAATCCTCCTTATTTTACCATTTTCGCCCGCCAAGTTCTTCAATACGAAAAGCGTTTACATTAACAGTTCCAGTATCTGATTGACATAAAATCCTTAAAATACCTCCTTTGGGAGTTCTACTTCTATATCCTATTAATAGTGTCTGATTTGTGTTAGGAACATCTAAGATAACTTTTTCAGATAATGGTTGAGCTAATGGATCAATCAATGGATCTGATACGGGATCTATGAGTTGGAATTTCACAATACCTCCAGAAAAGCTTTTATTAACATTTATTCTGAAGTATAAAGTTCTTTTACTAGGGAGATATACAGGATAATCACGGAAAACAGGGATTGAATCACTTTGGCAGGTGAAAATAAGCACACCCGGGATTGGTGTTGTGCCATTTCGTTCTGTTTCTATTTTTCCACCATTACACCAGGCTTTATAATTCCCCATTTCTTGATTGTGGTTGAAAGATTCATTCATGATATTTAGATTGTTAAAAACATTGTTTTCTGGGTCTTGACCTGTGAATATAGTGTTATATGCTTTTATAATGGGGAATACAACTCCTGGTTCTTTGATATTGATTTCACAGTTCACAAACTTAACATTATTTCCCACATTTTCAACATTTCCGGTTGCAATTAAATCTAACTTCGAATTTTTGAAAATAGTATTATTCAACCCCTCATAGGGTGAACAATCTCTTGCTATGTGGTTTTTAAGTAAAACTGCCTTAGAAATGCCCCAGTAATTGAGGTCAACACAATTAGATATTTCTGCATTATTGGGACAATCGCTTACTTTTGAATCAATCGCATAACAGTTTTCAATTACATTATCAAGGCTATGCCCAATCAAGAACTGTGAGTCAATTATACTGCAATTTCTAAGCGTTGAATCTTTTAAATAAAGGAATGGTTCAACATATTTAAAACGAGAGTGTGAAATATCCCAATTACTATTATAATTTACTGGGTTGGCTGATGTTGGTTTTGTAATGGGTATATCACTTTGAACTCCTTGCATAACCACATTATGTGTTACAGCACCGCATAATACACCATTCCCCACAGTTCTTCCTATTTTGATTGGTGCATTTGCTATTAAAACATAATCTCCCACTGTACGAGCAGTTTCTAAAGGATCAGTTAATGTCACTGTTTTAGTTTCACTATTATAAGAAGCTACAGTATATAATGGGTCATTAACATACCATTCATTAAGACAGCTTAAACCTATTACATCTCCCTGCTGTAATCCTAAATCATTTACCAACACAATCTGATTCTGAGCTGACGCTGCATCTTCCAATAATTGAGTAACTTCCCTATCAGGATACCAACCATACATACGGATTGTTGGAACATTAATCGTAGCACCACCACTAAGTAAAATGTAAGCTCTATATTCTGAACTTACTGCTGGTCTTTGTATCTGATTCTCAACCGTACCTACCCGTAACTCACCATTACCTATGACATTCCCATTCATTTTTAAACAAGTAACAATATCATGTTTAAATGTTAAAATACCATTAATTGTTAAAAGAAGTAGTCCGTTAGCGAAACTACTTTGATTTACATCGAAAAGAACATCATGCCCTACACTAATAATGACAGTATCACCATTAACTGGAACAACACCCGTATCCCAGGTTGAAGTATCACTCCAATTACCACTTGCAATACTCGTACAAGTTGCCATAATTTAACCTCCTATAAAAATAATCAAATTTTTTTAAAATTATAACAAAAAAATACTAATATTTGAAACGATGATAATATAAAATGAAAAGGTGAATAAAACATGAAATCCACCATTAACATCATTATCCTATTAACAATAATAGGCATCCTAAGCGGATATTGTGGGTTTATGATTACCTCAGCGGTAGCTTTCCCAGAAAACCCCGGCACTTACTCTTATTTCACTAAAATATCAGAAATGCCCCATCCCTACCATCCAGATTATAATGTTTCAACAGAAGAATACTTTAAAACAGGCGGGGATTGTGAAGACCGTTTAAACGTTTTCCGAGAATATTTAGAAAGTAGAGGGGTTAAAAATGTTGAAACAGTCAGGGTGGAACGAGTAATCGACAATCAGATAGTCCGAACCACCAAAGGCACAGTAGGTCATGTCTTTATTTTATGGGATGGGAAAGTTTACAACCCCTCTCTAAATAAAACATGTCGTTTCTATGGTACAGATCTAGATGATTATTTAACCCATCTCAAACAAGAATACGGCTACAATTATTTATATCATGAGAATGGCACTATAATTTCATTCTAAAGGTCGAACTAATGCTATTTTTTCACCATCAACCTCTACATCTTTATGCCCTACTCCCAGATTTTTCAATAAATTTATAACCTTTTCAGGGTTTGGGATTATCTCTTTTAACATTTCTTCATCAGATATAACCTTTTCAGGATTATTTTTTATTTCTTCATCCAAATCCACCTTTAAAACCATCTTTTAACACCTCCTCGGTTTATGATAAGTCTATAACTTGTTCCCAACAACTAGCTTTCCATTGAACCAATACCCCACCACTCCAATTAGTTGATTCGGTATGGGCAACTGTAATGGTAAATGATGAAGCAGTCTTATTGGTTATTAGTGCATG
>JBAZGP010000344.1:0-4237 GCA_041652835.1 Lutibacter sp.
GCTAATTTACGGACATTTGGGTTTTGAAGCGATGGGGGTAAAAGGAGCAGCAATTGCGACCGTTGTATCCAGGTTTGTTGAACTGGGAGTATTAGTTGCTTATGTTCATTTATTTAGGAAAAATTATCCCTTTATTCAAGGGTTGTATCGAACGCTACGGGTCCCTTGGGACTTAGTTAAACGGATCAGTTTAAAAGGAATGCCATTATTGGTCAATGAGCTGTTTTGGTCGCTTGGGATGACTACCCTCTTTCAGATTTACTCGGTCCGGGGACTGATGGTAATTACCGCTTTAAATATTTCTTCCACTTTCTCCAATCTCTTTATGGTTATTTTTTCATCTTTGGGAAGTGCGACCGCGATTATTTTAGGGCAGCACCTGGGGGCGGGCCAGTTGGAAGAAGCCAAGGATTCCAGCCGCAAGCTGTTATTCCTGACCTTTTTGGTGACGATTGTTTTGGGTATAAGCCTGATCGTAACTGCTCAGTACATCCCGCAGTTTTACAATACCTCCCCAACCATCCGTCATTTGGCGACCCAGTTGATGATGGTCGCGGGTTTATTCTTCCCAATGTATGCTTTCAACATGCAATGCTATTTTACGCTGAGGGCCGGAGGGGTAACCTTTGCGACGGTTTTATTTGATAGTGTCTTCTTATGGGTTATAATGATTCCTTTTGGTTATTCATTAACTCATTGGACTGGAACATCGATTCTCTTGGTTTATTTCTTTGTTCAGCTTTCCGAACTAATCAAATCAGTGATTGGCTATACGATGATTAAAACGGGTATTTGGTTAAAGAATATCGTCGCAAAACCAGTCGAAGCCAGCGTTTAAAAGACTATTTAACGGCCTAAAGTCAATATCAAAACTTGGCGGGGCCGTTTTTGTTTTTTATCCAGCCAAATAAGGTTTTAAATTGTGCGTAATTCAAAAGGTAATTCAAATATCTCAACTAACTGAAACGCAAAAGGTCAATAAACACATGATGCCTAAACCTTAACGCGATAACTTAACCAAATACGAAAGGTCAATTTTAACCCGAAAACAAAATCACAGAATAAAAGTAAAGGGAATATGAGGAAAATCCATTGTGTATTCTGAAAAATGAAATCTTCACCCTTTTTAAGAAAAAATTACAATTTGATATTTCCCCGTTTGTGATACAATATATTCCTTATTGTAAATAATATTGTAAACCACTTAATGTATATAATGTAAACACTATTGTAAACAAAAATATTGACTTATTGTAAATAATATTGTAAACTATGATAGAGGCGATATTATGCACGATTATGAGAAGTTTAAAAAACTATGTAATGAGCTTGATCATTATCCTTTAGAATCAGAATTGATTTATAGGTATGGATTAACTCGAAAAGATCTGAATGAAATTGCTCAAGAAAAACTAATCGATACCGATTATTTGAAGCTGAAATTGAGTGTTCAAACAGGAAACCAATTAATATATTGGAATAATGAAAAAGTTGTTATGAATTTTTCAGGCAGTCAAGACTTGATTCGAAATTCAGTAATGAATTCATTCTCTGATTTTCGTGATTCAGAGATACTAAATGGCTTTGTATTTTCGGAAATTGAATCCAGTTTGGCACTAGAAGGCGTCAGAAGTACAAGAGCAAAAATAGAAAAAATAAACAAAACTGAATATGATGATTTGGAAGAACTTAATGATATTATCGTTAAAAATATGTTATTAGGTTATGAGTTTGTTAAAAACAATGACATTACTCAGAATAATATATTCAAACTTTACAATATATTATCTAAAAAGTGTTTAAAGGATAATGAACAATTATTACCAGACAATTTTTATCGCCATGATGAAGTAAATATTGTCGATGCTGCAAACGCAGTGGTCGATAGAGGTGTTGATTGGAAACTACTACCTAAATTAATGGATGAATTAATTGATTTTATTAATAAAGAGAAAACATATGAAGAACATCTAATTGCATCACATGTAATTCATTATTATTTGGTATACCTTCATCCGTATTTTGATTATAATGGACGAATGGGTAGAGTAATGTCTTTTTGGTATAATTTCAAGCATGCGCCATCTTTGAGTTTGTTGTTGGTTAGTGAAGCGATAAATAATAAAATCCATAAGAATGAATACTATAATGCAATTATAAACTCTAGAAATGCGGGGAATGATATAACTTACTTTCTGGAGTACGTTGGAAGAATAATACTAAAGTATTCAAAAATTTATATCAATTTTTATACCATAAAAACCAAATTGAAAGGAAAAGGCCAAGTATTGAGTCGAGCAGAAGAAATTGCTTTGAAATATGTGCTTGCAATTCCTGTTACCGAAGATGGATATTTTAGCTGGAAAGACTTTAAAAATTTCTCTCATGATGATTTTAGTAAGCAATATTATTTGAAATTGCTAAATGCTTTGACTGAGCAGGAAATATTAATTGTTCGAGAACATAAAAAAGCAAAGCTTTTTAGATTAAATATTCACAAATGGGATTTGTTTTAATAGTTTTCATTAGTGGATTGGTAAAGGTTTTGAACTTGGTCATAATTCCATGTTCATAAATAAAAAAGAAGAGCACAATTTTTTTGAGAGAGTACGAATTTGCATCAAAAATGGCGTGCTCAATCTATAAGAACATTAGCTTTGAAACCTATGTAAACAGAGTGTATGGTATCAAAGCTTTTTTTATGAATTTGTCAAAGTTTTTCTAAAAAAAGTTTTATTTGATTTTGATCAAAAAAGTGCTAAAATACTCTCACACAAATTCTCTTTGTGATGAAAGCGCTAGAATAATGATATGGATGAAAAACAGATATTGAAAGTCTTAAACAAGACTGAACTTGGCATAAAACTGAAGAAAATAAAATCAATCTATGAAAAACTGGAGAACAATCAGAAACGTTTTACGGAGTGCTTTGATGTTCATTGCAAGTTGGGCTGCGGAAAATGCTGTGAACATTTCATTCCGGACATCACCAGCCTTGAAGCGGCGTATTTAGCCTTTGGGCTGATATCCGAGGGCAAAGACGATGAAGCTGTGAAGATGTTGCAAGAAAGAGATCCAGATAACCCCATCTGTCCATTGTATAACAAAGAAGATGAATTTCACCACTGCACGGTATACCAATGGAGGCCTTTGATCTGTCGTCTTTTCGGGGCTGCGGCTTCCAGAAACAAGGAAGGTAACCCCGTCTTCAAAAATTGCAAATGGAATGAGAATACTCATGAAGTAACCACCAAGGCTCTGGAAAGCCACAAAAGAAATCTTGTGGTGATGGGAGACTATGGGTGGATGCTTGAAGAAAGCGAAGCCGGAGATGCTCAAGCCAGTCTTTTGCCTGATGCTTTGGAAAAAGCCATTCTCAAGGTGAGATATTTATTGGAAATGAAGGAAAAATCCGAGCGATTCGGAAGCACAAACGGAAAAAGAGCTTCATGATCAAAAATCACCCATTCTTATAATGATTTATTTAACTAATACAACCAAAACCAAATCAATCAATTACTTGTTTTCTCCGGTTTATTCTCAGTTTTAAGGGAATGAGGGATTCGGTTGATGATAAAACAGGGTCTGAACTTCTATACGTGTTTTAGTATTGCGACTAAAACATTTCAGAAGTTAAGGCTTTTTTTATTTTCGGTTGGTTTCATGTAGATGGCAACACAGCCTTTTGCAAAAAAAGTAAGTTAACTAAAAAGTTGCAAATAAAAGAGAAATATGATAATATGAAATAAAAACAGGAGGGAAAATGAAAAGAAAAGAAAGAATTGTTGAGGTATTAAAAAACAAAAACTTCCCGGATTTTGATGTTGAATCTAAAGAATTGTGGCTAAGAGCAAAAATTGTAATGCAATTTATTACTTTAAGAGAAAAAAGTGGATTAAAGCAATCTGATGTAGCCAAAAGGATGAATATTACTCGCCAAATGATTGCAAAGTTCGAGAGCATGACAAATTCACCAACGATTACCTTTTTAGTAAAATATGCAAATGCCCTCGGTACTGAAGTTGATGTTTTGGTAAAAGGCGTGGGCTTAGTGGAGATAATCAATGCAAAATGACATCAAATATGAGGTCGTGAAGTTTACTGATAATGATTTTGAATTGGAAGTAAATGTGAGCCCTTTCGAAGACACTGTTTGGTTATCGCTTGACCAAATTACTCAACTATTTCAAAGAGACAGAACGGTAATTGGAAGGCATATAAAAAATATTTTTTCTGA
>JBAZGP010000345.1:0-4236 GCA_041652835.1 Lutibacter sp.
AGAACGATTTGGGCCCTGTGGTATAGGGTGGAAATACACCATTAAAGATCAGCGATTAGAAAAAGGAGCAAATGAAGAGATCGCGGCATTCGTTACAATTGACTTGTTTTATCTTTACGAGGGCAAATGGTCAGAAGCTATCCCAGGAGTTGGAGGGTCGTCTTTTGTTGCAAAGGAAAAAAACGGGATGTATCAATCTGACGAATGCTTCAAAATGGCTTTAACAGATGCTATTGGAATAGCTTGCAAGGCATTAGGAATGGCCGCAGATGTTTATTTCCAAAAAGATAGGACAAAATACGATCAGACTCCGCCGGACCAAATACCAAAACCAGCCGAAAAAGGCCCCAAAGTCACCCCTGAACTTGCTAAATTACTTTCAGATGTTGCAATGTGTACGACAACCGACGAGTTGAAAGAGTTGTGGGTATCAAACCCGGATTTTCATAATTCAAGCATCCTAAAGCAAACAATTAACAAATTAAAAGAAACCTTATAAAAGTTGTAAAAATGGATATGACAGTTTCGAGCGTAATCGCTCTATTCCCAACTACAAAAACGGAACAAACCGAATTTGTACGTATGTTAGTTGATAACGTAATGTCAGGAAATACCGACCCGTTGGCCGCTGAGGTCCAGATCTGCAATATAGAACAGATCTGCAAAGCATACAGGGCAAACACAAGAATTAAAAATGCTGTTTTGGATGAAGCGGAAAAATACGGACAAAAAAGCTTTGATTTTAAAGGGGCAAATATACAGATTAAGGAAGTTGGTGTAAAATATTATTTTGCTGAAACAGGGCATAAAAGATATAACGAGCTTTTAAAATCTATTGAATTGCTAAACGCTGAGAAAAAAGAACTTGAAACCGTTATGAAGGCCCGAGGCGATGTATGGATAGAGGTTGACAAAGAAACTGGCGAAGCTTATGAAGTTATGCCTGTCGCAAAAACATCTACAACACAAGCAGTTATCACAATAAAGCCTTAATGGACATCTACCTTAAAAACACCTCATCCGGGTTAAAGCCAATGATCGATGACGACTACGAATCGAAGCAAAAGCTGAAAATCGGAGAGGTGTATAAATGCACGATTAAAAAGGCGCGAAACTACGAATTACACAAAAAGTATTTCGCCCTTATTAATTGCTCGTGGGAGTACTTAAGAGAGCCGCAGCAGCAGTTTTTTAACAACAGCAAAGAATCGTACAGGAAAACATGCGAAATTGCGGCCGGACATTGCGATAAGGTATATAATATCCGGCTAAAAGACTGGACAGATATTCCTAAATCAATCGCTTTTGATAAGATGGATGAGTTTGCTTTTAGGGAGCTTTACAATCGGATCAAGGATGTAATTTTAACTACGTTTTTGAAGCATATAAGTTACGACGAGTTCGAAAATAATTTGAAAAACTTCTATGAATGATTAACGTTCAGTGTATGGCAAGTAAGCCACCCTATAAATTTGAATTGAAACAATAACTTAACTGGCTTATTTGCTATACATATTGTTAGCAACTGGGCGGTTTTAAAACGATAACAAAATGGATATAAAAGAAATAAAAAGTACAGAAGTAAGTGAGATGTATGACTTTTTAGAAGGGCTACAAGACTATGGGCATATTTATCATTACCCACCTGAAAAACTTGACGAACCTTTTAAAAAAATAATGGAAGGAATTGAAGAGGTACAACAATTAATGAATGATAGTTTTGAAATGTAACGGAATGTAGCCTTGTTGCTAACGTATCCATAACGACAATGCCTGAAAATAATAATATGTTAAATGACTAAAAAACTGTGCCATTGTGGGGCTTCAATCCCTATTAATAAGTATTCATCTATACAGGCAAAAGAATGCCCTAAATGTGCGTATTTGACAGCCATAGGCAAAAATAAAAAAGCCGTAAAAGGGGAGAAAAAAACACGAACAAAGAGCCCTAAATCTCTTGCAATGGCAAACGCGGATAGATGGTTTTCGCGTTATATTAGAATTAAATATGCCTACCAGATCGCAACGGATGGCACCCCAATTTGTAAATGTATAGTAACCGGTGTATTGAAGGCCGCTAAAAACATGGATAACGGGCATTGTTTTTCACGCGTATTTAAGATGACCCGGTACGAAGAGGATAATTGTAGACCTCAAAATCGTAGTTCTAACCGCTTTTCGGGTGAAGCTGATCATTATACGTTTATTGATAATTTAACTGCTGAAATAGGACCGGAGCGTTTTGCCAGAATTGACCAATTAAGGAGAGGAGAAGGTGAAGATAACGAGCTATTTTATAATGAAATGTCAGAAAAATATCATAAATTAGTAAACGAGTTGGTTAAGGATAAAGGCATAAAAAAGTGGTGGTAATTTTGTAATAGATGGCAAAGAAAATAATTGTTAAAAACCCGTATATTTGCGGTAATTGTGCGCTTGGAAAATTTGTTGATGGATTCTTAGACCATGCCGGAAAACCAATTTTGTTAACATGTAGATACGAAAAATATGCAATCTTAAGAACACGAGAATCATGTAATAAATTTAAACCAAAAAACAAATGAAAAATCTTGTAATTTTAATTGGCCGGGTTGGAGCAGATCCGATAATAAAAACTTTCGATAATGGCGATAAAGTAGCCAGTTTATCCCTTGCAACGACAGAACGAGGGTACAAAACGAAAGACGGCAGAGAAGTTCCTGAGCGTACAGAATGGCATAACATACAGTTCTTTCGTGGTCTTGCTACTGTCGTAGAAATGTACGTGAAAAAAGGGGCGTTAATCTACGTTGATGGCAAAATAAAAACAAGGAGCTGGGAAAAGGACGGAATAAAGCATTACATCACCGAAATTATAGTCGACGAAATGAAAATGCTGGGAGCAAAATCGGGCGGTCACAACGAGCAAACCCAAGAGCCTGGAATTTCACAACCTGAGATAAGGCAGGTTAATGATGATTTACCGTTTTAATTTGCTAATTCAAAAATAAAGTGTATCTTTGATATGTTTTTGTGTTTGCATTAATTTTCGGCCCGGTGAAACTCCGGGTTTTTTTAACAAAACTAATTAACAACTGTAACATGATGAAGATTCAGAAAACAAATGAAAAAGTTCTAATTTGGATGCATCGGAATAATATTACAAACATTCAGATAGCTGAAAAATTAGGGATTACACGCCAAACGTGGGCAAAAAAAATGAATGAAAATATTTTCACGATTGGTGAAATGATTACTCTTAAGCGCATGGGTTTTAATGATTAAAAAAATTTTACCTTAAAAATTAACAATTGTTAAATCAGTCAAATTATGAGATATAACGATAAATTAAAACATCCACTTTGGCAAAAGAAGCGACTTCAGATTATGGAACGTGATGGTTTCAAATGTTTAAATTGTGGCGATGATGAAACAGAGTTGCAAATACATCATTTGAAATATGAATACGGATTAGCGCCATGGAAGTCGAATAATAGCGACCTTGTTTGTTTATGTAAAAATTGTCATTCTGTATTAGGACAAAACAAATCTATTAGTTTAGACGATATCATAAATTGTAATAAAGTGTCATTAATTAGTAGTGAAGGAGTTTACAAATTGACATTTTATGAATATTCCACATTAATAGCAATGATCAATACAAGTGGAAATGATATTATTTATTATGGGATATTCAATAAAAAAGAAGATCCAGAACATAAATCTAAAATGAATATTATTTCAAAGATGTTTTTAAATTTATCTGAATAATATTAATATGACATATAGAATCAATGGCTTTGAGCAAATAAAGGCGTTCTATTCGTGGGTGTTCAATAATGCGAACAAAAGGATAACGCCTCAGCATATAAGTCTTTATTTATTTCTTATAAATCAGAACAACCGGAACAATTGGGTAGAATGGTTTAAGTGCCCATTAGACCTCGGCATGGCCGGTTCATGTATTGGGAACAAAAAGACTTATTACAATTGCCTTGCTGACCTCGCAGAATGGGAGCTAATAGGGTACGAAAAAGGGATGAACGAATACAAGGCCCCGTTGATAAAACTAGAGGTACTAAAAAGTACCTCAGGGTATACCGCTGATGTACCTCAGAGTATACCGCTACCTATACCGCTACCTATACCGCTACCTATACCGCTACCTATACCGCTACCTACCCATATATATAAACTAATAACTAGTAACCTTGAACCTATAACCAATAACCTTAAAGAGTTCGAATCATTCATTAA
>JBAZGP010000346.1:0-4229 GCA_041652835.1 Lutibacter sp.
AAATTTGTTTGTTGGAACTCTGAATTTTATCCGCATTAACCGTAATGGTACACGATAACTCCTGAGCATTTAGCTGGGTAGCCACAAAAAAGATAACAAGAAGTTGAACTATTTTACGCATAAAATTTTATTCAAAATTACATTAAATATATCTTCGGCGACTTCAGCTTTAGATTTTAGACTAAATTCTGAAATATTTTCCAATTTATCAATAATTGTAACTTTATTTGTTTCTTTTTTAAATCCTGCATCTTTATCTTGCAAAGAGTTTAACACAATTAAATCCAAATTCTTCGATTTTAATTTAGAAATGGCATTTTCAATCTCGTTATCTGTTTCAAGCGCAAAACCAACTAAAAACTGATGCTTTTTGATTTTTCCCAAAGAAGCCAATATGTCTTTTGTTTTTACCAATTCAATTGTAATGAAATCGGCTGATTTTTTAATTTTGTTCACTGCGGCAGATTTTGGTTTATAATCAGCCACAGCAGCTGAAAGAATTGCAATATCAACAGTCTCAAAAACCTTATGAACTTCGTTGTACATTTCTTCAGCGCTTACAACATCAATTCTTTGAATTAATGAATTTGAAACCGTTTCATTTGAATTTCCTGTAATTAAATAAACGCTAGCTCCCAAATTAGCTGCATTTTTAGCCAATTCAAATCCCATTTTACCAGAAGAATGATTGCCTATAAAACGAACCGGATCAATGGCTTCATAAGTTGGACCTGCCGTAATTAAAACCTTTTTTTGGTATAATGGCAATCCTTTTATAATCTCATTTTCAATAAAAGATATTATATTTTCTGGTTCCTCCATACGTCCTTCTCCCACTAACCCACTGGCGAGTTCACCGCTTGCCGGCGGGATAAAAACATTTCCAAAACTTTGCAATTTTTTTATGCTTTGTTTTGTAGTTGGATGCCGATACATATCCAAATCCATTGCAGGAGCAAAATAAACCTTACATTTTGACGATAAGTAAGTCGCTAACAACAAATTGTCACAAACGCCATTTGCCATTTTAGATAAGGTATTTGTCGTTGCCGGAGCAATCAGCATATAATCAGCCCATAAACCCAAATCAACGTGGCTATTCCATTGTTCGTTTTCTTCCTCTCCTTTTTCGAAAAATGTGGAATAAACCGGATTTTTGGATAATGTTGATAAAGTTAATGGGGTAATAAAATCTTTGGCGGCAGGTGTCATCACAACTTTTACCTGCGCTCCCGATTTCACAAAAAGTCGCACTAAATGCGCCGTTTTATAAGCAGCAATACCGGCAGTAACGCCTAAAAGTATTTTTTTACCGCTTAAGATTGACATCTATTTTTGAGGTTCTTCTGGATTTCTGAAATAAATTTTATCGTCTAACCATTCTTGCACGGCAATTGCAGTTGGTTTAGGCAATCTTTCATAAAATTTAGACACCTCAATTTGTTCTTTATTTTCAAAAACTTCATCCAAACTGTCGGTATATGTAGCAAATTCTTCCAATTTTTCAACAAGTTCATTTTTTAAATCAACACCAATTTGATCGGCTCTTTTTGCAATAATTGTAATTGCCTCGTAAATATTGCCTGTTGGTGCTTCAACTTTATTTTTATCGTAAGTAACCGTTGTATTCGGTGCTTTTGTGTTTTTATAATCCATTAGTTTTGAGTTTTTATGACAGTAACAGCATTTAATTCATCCTTTAATTCGGAAACCATATCTTTAGTTTCTTCTAAATATTTTGAATTGGGAAAACTTCGTTCAAATCGTTGATAAACTTTTAGTGCTTCGTTAATCCTTTCTTCTTTTTTTGAAAGAATACTTTCAGCGCCCATATGATAAGCTGATTTAAATTTCAGATACATCGCTTCTTCTTTAAATGAAGTGCCTAAATAGTCCGAAAGCAAATTATCAAAAGCTACCATAGCCGCAGCATAATCTTGGGTATGATAGTATTGTTTGGCAATTTCGAAAGACTTTTTTTCTAATTTATAAGTTAATTCCTTTAAACTTTTATTTGCATCAGGAATTTTATCTGAGTCTGGAAACTTATAAATAAAATTCTGAAGTGCCGTAATTGCTTCTCGTGTGTCTTTTTGATCTAAGCTATATATAGGTGAAGCCAAATAATAACTATAAGCCGACAAGTATGCAGCTTCTTCTACTTTTGAACTTTTTGGATAACTTTTTACAAATTTATCAAAATAGTAAGCTGCTAAACTGTATTGTTTGGTGTTATAGTGCGCTTGGGAAATCATATATTGAATACGTTCCATTTGAGGTTTTCCTTTATAACTTGGCGTTATCTTTTCAAACATCTGTATGGCCTTTGTATATTTTTGCTGATCATACATTTTAACGGCAATTTGGTATTGCTCTTCGCTGGTTCCTTTATTCAATGCTTTTTGGTATTCACTGCAAGATGAAACGCCCAAAGCGACTAACAAAATGAAAATATAAATTTTATTTTTTTGCATTTGGCAAAATTAGTTATTTATTATGAATTATTAAAATGATTTATTATCGGTCATAAAACCACAAAAATAACCAGCTTTTTGTATAAATAGTGCCCAACAATACTAATTGTTTGTTAATTATTAGGCTGGTGGCGCAACAGAACTTACTACTGTAAGTCGTTTAATATCATTGTCAAACAAGTACATACCTCCTTTATCGTTGCCAATTAAATTAATTTTATCCAAAATAGTTCGTGCTTGTGCTTCTTCTTCAATTTGTTCGGCCACATACCATTGCAAAAAATTATGGGTTGCGTAGTCCTTTTCTTCCAAGGAAATATGCACCAATTCATTGATACTTTGGGAAACAAAAACTTCATGTTTAAATAAGGTTTCAAACATTTCTTTAACAGAGCCAAATTCAAGTGCAGGTGCGCTCAATTCTGTAACAATGGCTTGTCCGCCACGTTCATTAATATATTTAAAAAGTTTAAGCATGTGCATTCTCTCTTCATCAGATTGTGCATACATAAATTGAGAAATGCCTTCAAAACCTTTAATCTCAGACCAAGAAGCCATTGCTAAATATATTTGGGAAGATTCTGCTTCAATTCTTATTTGTTTGTTTAAAATGGATTGCATTTTTTCTGATAACATACTTTTTATTTTTAGGATAATTAATTACAGCGTAAAAGCTAATATTTTGCTACAAAGTTAGTTATTTTTTGTTGTAATTCATAAGAAGCATTCACTAAAGGCAAACGAACATTTTCCGAGCAAATACCCAAATTATTCAAAAGTGCTTTTATTCCTGCCGGATTTCCTTCTTCAAAAATATAATCTATGCAATCCATCACCTTATAATGAAGTTCATAGGCTTTTAAAACATTTCCTTTTAATCCTTGTTGAATCATTTCAGAAAAATCTTTTGGCATCCCTTGCCCAATTACCGAAATTACGCCTGCTCCACCAGCCAAAACCATAGGCAAAGCGACCATATCATCACCCGAAATAATCATAAAATCTTTAGGTTTTTGCTGAATTAACCGCATAGCCTGAACAAGATCTCCAGCGGCTTCTTTTACCGCCACAATATTTTTAAAATCTTTAGCCAACCTGATGATTGTTTTTGGCTCTACATTTTTAGCTGTTCTTCCAGGTACATTATACACTATAATTGGTAGCGGACTCACCTCAGCGATGGCTTTGAAATGCTGATAAATACCCTCTTGTGTTGGCTTATTATAATACGGAGAAACTGAAAGTATTGCTGAAAATGCCGATAAATCAGCGGTTCTAATTTCATTTACAACCGCCATAGTATTATTTCCACCAATTCCGATAACCAAAGGAAGCCGACCGTTATTGGCCTGGATAATGGCTGCTTTAACCTGTTCTTTTTCTTCTGAAGTTAATGTTGCCGGTTCGCCGGTGGTTCCCAAAACCACCAAATAATTGATACCGTTGTCAATTTGATAGTTCACCAAACGTTTCAGTCCTTCAAAATCAACTGATTTATCTTCATTAAATGGTGTTACTAACGCAACTCCGGTTCCAAGCAGTGCTTTCATCTGTTTATATTTTATTTTTTATTGGTACAGCTGCTGTTCGCCATTAATCATTTCTGTATGTATCAAAATTTGATATGGCTCGTTTCATCTGTTTATATTTTATTTTTTATTGGTACAGCTGCTGTTCGCCATTAATCATTTCTGTATGTATCAAAATTTGTTATGGCTCGTTTCATCTGTTTATATTTTATTTTTATTGGTACAG
>JBAZGP010000347.1:0-4210 GCA_041652835.1 Lutibacter sp.
TTATATGCAATTGAACAATAGTAATCTTAGCTGAGTAGCACCCGGCCAGCGTTAACCGTGCTGAAAAAATTAAAAAAAATTATGAAAAAAAGTATGAAAAAAATAGAGAATGGCGACGACGTCGTTCTCTATGCGGAACATGGCCAACCGTCATATGGATGGAAGGTAATGAACAAAGGCTATAGAAAAATAGTTAACTGCTCAACAGAGCCTGAGCAATTACTATTTGATGCAACCAACAACGGAAAGGTAAGATATGACCTTTCCCAAGGTGATATCTTCGGTGAATGGGGTGAAGGACTGTCATCCGATCCTATTTACAAATAGTTTGTCACCATATTAATAGCTGCGCTACCGGCTACACGGGCATTTCATTATGTAAATCATTACCAATTAAAAAAATTAAAAAAATGAAATCACAAATCAGCACATTAATAAAAGGCGACCACAGGGAAAATGTTATCGGCACGTCTTTAGAAGCCAGAAATGAAATTGCAAAAAAAGTAATTTCTGAAAATCCAGAAAAATTAAGAATTTTTTTCGGAGGCGAAACCATTGAATTGAAAGTAAATTGGTCAAAAAGCAAAAAATCAGTATGCTACCATGCAGAGGTTCCTGTACATTTATATGTTAAGTATTTTGGAACGTTTGGGCTGCCGAAAAATGACCCAAAGGCATATTTGACCATAAACGGAGATATGACCTGCATAATGGCAACCAACAGCCGTAAGCCAATGTGTCAATATATTAAAGAATCAGAAATCACAATTTTATAAATATGAAACATATAAAACCAGAAAACATAATTAATTGGGGCGAACTCTCCCGGCTATTGTCCGGGAATCGCTTCACGGTACGAAAAAATAACGTTCCTGTGAAATATCAGGACACGGTAAGCAAATTGATATCTGCAATAAAAAACAACATAAATTTGGAAAAACACAAATAATCCATTACCTTTGTCCTGATTTCTGGTACATCTTTTTTGTGTTGTCATGTTTTTGTTTTTCCCTCGGCTCCAACTTCGAGCCGGGTTTTTTTATTTTCATAAATTCTTGTTTTTACCTGTTTTTTGATTATATTTGCACTATGATAGTTCGATATTCAGGCCAAAGATTTATTCAAAGCATTTTTTATGAATTTTTAAAATGCGGGAGTACAGCCGTAGGCTGTCAGCCCCTAATGATTTTGAAAAAATCAATAAAGGTTTGGATTAACAACGAAACTATTATAATTGTATGAAAATAATTATTATTTGCTTTGTAGTATTTGGTTTTTTACTTATAATAACAGCAATTGGACTTCTGTTATATTTAGTTATTGATAATTTCAGAGACGGAAGTATTTCATCAACTCCAAAAGAAAGAGGCCAAAAGTTCCTATGGTAACAGCAAATGCGTAGAAATAGCAAGAACATTACGCCAAGGAAGCGATGATATTCTTATTCTTGCAGAAGAAATTTACAAATTTATAATACGGGCATAAAATTTAATTAAAATGAAAAAATTTCTTGAATACAGACTTAGAATTAAGTGCATGAAATTAGCATGCAGAGTTTCAGAACCACATGAGATGGTGGTTGAAAAAGCACACGATATATACAATTTTATAAAAACAGGCGGATTACCCAAGTTACTATAAAATATTTTCTATTTCCACAAAAAGATTGGATTAAATAGAAAATTTACAAATGGAAAAAATGTAACAAAAAAACTTTCACTGAAGGAAAAACACGAAATAAGATATTTACTATCTCGAACATACCATAAAGACCAGCAAGGAATGTCCCCGTTACAATCAACCATGAAGACTAAATTTCCCGGCGTATTTTAGCCTGGATTAACAACGAAACTATTATAATTGTATGAAAACAATATCTTTTATTAAAAAAATATTTTTTATTGAGGTTCAATTTGAAATTAATGGGGTGTTACAATCAAAGAAGTATTATATTTTCAAATTAACTGATATTTATTTAAAAATGCTATATTCTACGATATTATTTTTATATACTAAATTAGTTTACTCAACTCATAAATCGCTAATTTATTTATTTCATCGCAACAACCCATAATGATTATTTTCCCATTTTCTATTTTTGCAGTAGGAGATTTGTGATGTATTTTGCATTTTAAATTGCTAATAATTTTATTTGCAGCATCTTCATCTATAAATCTTTTTGGAAATTCAGATAAATTTTTTATGTAATCTTCAAAAGTAGTAATATTTTTTGCCATAATTTTATTTTATTAATAATTAATGTATTAAGTAATTTGAGTGGCTATTTAACATAGCGCTTAATTATAGTGACAAAGATACGGGAATTTACATAGAAACAATACGTAATTATTTGTCCTATAATGTATTACGTTATGTTAAATAGCTTTGGTCGTGTGTAGTTGATATGAATAAAATATAAATTGCCGACAGGCAACAGGTATATTTTAAAAATTTTTAATAAAAAATGTGTGGAGTGTTTGCTGAAAATCTTTGGCCTTTGGCTGCAATCATAGGAAATTAAAATCTTTAACATGGTAGTCCATGTGGATTTTAATTTAGTGTGTAAGGCTTGCAGCCAATTTATTTCAGCCGACCACAGCCGACCTTTCCAGGTCGGCTAAACAATTCCCAAAAATATAATTAATACCAAATTTGGAAAAACTTTGGACTTGAAATTATTTTTGTTCCGTAATCAAAAAATTTGTTATGGAAAAAATAATCAAAGTACGCCATCCCAGGGGGGAAGAAACAGAATTACCCTTGACAGCCTGGACCAAATTCGAAGCAATGTATCGTAATAAGGGCTTTGTTCCCATTGCCGAAATTGAAGCAATGCTGAAACCACCTGTAGAAGTCACCGAAAGGGTAAACGAAAATCAGATCAAAGAATTTATCGGAGCAATACCCCCTGTTCCACAATCGCCTGTAATTGAAGTTGATGAAGTAATAGAAACAACTATTACACACGAAGTGCAGGCACAAGAATACCCACTTACTCAATTAGTGCCAGTTCAGGCACAGGAAACCAAACCGGCCGAGATACCAACTTACCCACCGCCCCAAAAACCCAAGCAGTTAAAAACAAAGGTAAAGAAAGGGGGAAGGAAATGATTCTCGAATCTATAATGACAGGGCAGCAACATTATGTTACACAGCAAGAATATGCTGAAATAAAAGCAAAAGGATATGGAAATAAGTATAGGGTAATATCAAACGAGGATGCTATTTTTGACAATTCAGCACCTACCATACCGCCGACAGAAGTAAAAGAATTTATCGCAAAAATCCATCAGCAGAATGAAACAGCAAAGCAGGCTGCTGAACAGGAAAGTAAGGCAACTGAGAGAAAACCCAAACGTAAAAATTAAACCAAAAAATTTATGGAAGCAGCAGAATTATTGACGTCAGTAGTTACAAAAATTTATAGCCGAACAGAGGACGAAGTTAAGCCTCTGATATTTGCCGAGGACGGTACAATATCGGATAAGGCCTTTGAAAACCTGTTGACATTGGACGCGGCAAGGGTGACACGATTTAAGGCCGAGAATACCGAGCGCTTTAACAACGGCCATAAAAAAGGCAAGGAAGAAACTTACAAGGCTATTGAAAACACCCTAAAAGAAAAAACTGGCATTTCCGAGGGCCAAACCATTGAAGAAATAATCGAGGCGTTTGTCGCACAGACATCCACCAAAACAGGGAAGCCGCTGACCGAAGATGAAATTAAAAAACACCCTCTTTACCTTGCAGTTGAAAAGGACAGAGTACCAAAGACTGAATTTGAACGGGTGCAAAAAGAATTTGAAGATTACAAAATAGGCATTGATCGCAGGCAAAGAGTTGACACAAAAAAGCAACAGGCAATTCAATTCCTGACACCCGATAAATACAAATTTCCTGAAAATGAAGATCGTAAAAGGTTTTTACTTGGTGAGATGCTGGCAAAGATCGAAGCATACGATTACGAAGGCGATTTAATATTAAAGGACGGAAAACGCCTGGAAGATCAGCACTATAACCCCATCACTTTTGAAAAATTTGTAACCGGATTAGCGGCAAATTATTTTGATGTTCTGGTAACACCGCCCAGCGGGGGGGCAGGAAACAGAAACAATTCACCACTTCCCGGCTCAGTAGACACAAATTATAATTATCAAACACAGCAGGAATGGGATTTGCTTTTTCAGCAGGTTGAGAAAAAACCCGAAGA
>JBAZGP010000348.1:0-4197 GCA_041652835.1 Lutibacter sp.
TTTTTGCGCCGGGAGGTTAATTTTTCCTCTAGCTTTTTGTAATTTATTTTTGGCATACGAATGCTTCTACGAATTATTGTCATATACAAAGTTTAAAAAATATTTTTATATTTTTCAACTAACTCAAAAAGTTCCATCATTAAAATTTTTGGATTGTATTTGCTTGAGCCTATGTTAAAAGTATTTCTGGAATCTATATTCAAACAATTTGTTATTGTTTTAGCCAAACCTTCAACAACTTCTTCTTCTGAAGCATCTTTTGCTATTAAAATAACTTCGCCTAGATCTTTACTTGCAACAGCTTCACATACAGCATCAGTTCCAGACCAAGACATTCCTGCAATAGGAACACCAGACGACAATATTTCTCCCAAAACACCAGCACCAGCTTCAGAATAATTTTTATCCATTGTATAAATAGCGCATCTTGCTTCACTAATAAGTTTCATTTTTTCTTTACCAAAAACAACACCTATCATTTCTACATGCGGTAACGAAAAAATATGTTTATATTTCTCAAAATATTCGGGCTGATAAACAGTTTTTCCTAAAACTTTAATTTTCATACCCAATTTTTGCGCAGCAAGCACGGCATAGTGAGGTGCTTTATCTTGATCTAAACGCCCAATCCACAACAAGTAATCTTTTTTATTTTCAGTAAAATAAGACTCTTCATCTACTCCACTATGAAACAATAAGGCCTTCAGCGGCTTTTGTTCGGCATACTCGTTCAACATTGCATCTGAATAACAGAATAAAAATTTATCTTTTCGATTGAAAGAAACTTTTTGATATTTATACGGATGCAATTGATAGCTTAATAAAACATCGGCACATTTTTCAAATGGTTTCACCCACTCATCTTTATCAAAATATTCATGACCAGCAAAAAGATAATCACATTTACCATACAACTTTATAAATTCATCACAAGTGGAATTATCCAACCTTTTTGGAAAATATTTTGCGTTTGAAACATATTCTGGAAGCCAAAGAGGCCCTGTAATAATAACCTCATATCCATCAATTTCTGATAATGTTTTTGCAAAATGCCAAATTCTTTTTTCAGAACTACCAAATCCAAAGCTAGGAAATGTGTATTTTTTAGGATTGTCGTAATCACAAACAATAACTTTTTTTTTGATTGAAACATTACTTTTACCGTTTTCATTAAATAAAAAAATTCTTCCTATTTGTTTGTCTATCTTGCCGTTAACTAAAACCAATCCCGATTCTTCTGATAAAGCAATAACTTCTTTTTTATAATTAGAAACAAATTTAAAAATTTTTGAATCTAAATTTTCATTATAATGACATATAAAAGCAACACCTTTAAAGATATTAAACCCTTTTGAATATGTATAATTAGCGTCATTTTCTGCTTCTACTATATTTATATCATTACCAAATATAATTGCTCCTGCACTGCCTCCATAAATCATGCCGCCTTCTTCATAAAATTTTTTTATTTTTTCAAATAAATTATTTTTATACAAAAAATCCAAAAGCTTGAAAGTATTGCCCCCACCAATATAAATTGCATCATATTCGAAAATTTTTTCACTAATCGTAACCTGATCTAAACACATGTGAATCTCTGGGACGTCTATTTGATAATTAAACTTTAAAAATAAATTCGTAATCCAATCATAACAAGCTTCAAAACCCAACGCATCTCTATTTAAAGCTATTGGTATATACATAAGTTTTTTTCCATCAATATATTTAGCAAAAAGAGAATCAATTTCTTTGCTTTGTGTTTCATTTCCCCCGCCAGCAATAAAAATAACCCTTTTTTTCATAATTTTAAAAATTAATTGATAAGTGTTTTTTAATATCTAGCCAAAAATTTTTTGACATATCACCAATATCTTCTAATTGCTTAATAAAAATCAAAGTTTCTTGATTAATATCGATTTCATTTAAATAGTTAAATGTGTTTTTCAAAAAATTTAAAATTTCTCGGTTAAAATTTCTTTGACATTCAATAGCAATAACCCTGCCTGCTTCTTCTTTTGTGATTAGACCAACATATCCATATTTCAACCACATATCTATCATTTCAGATGCTTTTGCAAGGAAACTAGACATTTTAGAATAATTTAGCCCACACTCAGAAACTAATTTTTTAGAAAACATTCTTAGTCTGTATCCATGATTATTATTAGATGGTTCTATGCCAGAGATACTTAATAAAGCTAAGGTTTTTAAACAATCTGTTTCTGTTGAATGAATTTTTTTAGGATCATGTTCCAACCTCTCTACACCAAAACCAATATCACTAATTGAAAAACTTGGTCGTGTTTTCTGTGATATTTCTGGTATAAAAACAGCATCACCAATTTCAAGCCCACCATAAAATACCTTTATTACAAAATTCTGATATTTAATATTGCCAATTTTTGGATTTGTTTCTTTAATTTGTAGCAAAAAATTTTCTTTTAAAAAACCAGAGGATAGTAAAAAATCAATCCACTTTTTAAAATAATCAAGATGTTTTGATATGCTAACATTAACATCAATAGTTGTTATATTATGGAAACTTGTATAAGATTCGATTTCCTTGCTCCCCAAAAACTGAGATCGTAAAACTGGTTGATTTATAAATAAGGGGGTTTCAGGAAAAACATCTTCTTTATGTATTGTGTTTTCTAGTTTCTGTATTCCTGCTGAAACAAATAAAGTTGTTGCCTTTTCTAACTTAATAGACATTGGGTTTGATATTATAAAATTATTTTTTTCAAAAAAATCTTGCAAATTTTTAATAGAAAAATTCCTTTCTGCATTTTGTTGGTCTGGGTTATAAATTGGTTTTTCTTCAGAAACAGTAAAGTTTAAATCTTTCATAAAAGATTCTATCTTTTGAAAGAAATTGAAACTTTTAACATTTTTTTCATAAAAATCTTTATTCAAATTTTCCATAAATTATGCAATTGGGTATTTAAACGATAAAATATCTTCAGTTATTTCATGAATATTTTTAATGTTTAAATAAACAAAATTTTCAACCTTTTCTCTAACTTTATCATCGACATCAATAGTAAATTCCAAAGAAACTATCCATGGATCATTTAAATCTCTACCACTTTGACTTATGATGCTTATTGAATTTGCTAAACCAAAATTATTATAAATTTCATTTGCAAGCTTGTGGGCAAATAAATGATAAACTTTACCAATATGATAAACTGGGTTTTTACCCGCAGCTCCTTCCATACACATTATTCTATTGGGAGTGATTAATTGATTTACTCTATTTCCTCTTCCAACTAAGCCTTCATCTCCGCTCTCAATTGAAGACCCAATAGCTGTTAAATAAAATTCATTTTTTTCTACACTATCTCTAGTATTAACATTCAATTCAAAATTTTTTATTCCTAAGCCATAAGCAATGTTTCGTATATCATTTTTGGCTTTTTTAAGATTATTAAAATACATTTCGGCGTTTAAAACTTTATCTGCAATTTGTGGTATACACATTGTTACAAAAAAATCATCATTCTCTCTTACTCCCATTATTTTAATATCCGAACCAATCCAGTCATTTTCTTTTTTATATGTATAACTATTTAAAGTATCTTCAATTTCTAAAACAAGTTTTTCTAGCAATGAATAAGGTGCGAAACCAACACCTACTGATGTATCGTTAGAGAAAAGCTGCTTAAGCTCGGGAAGATCTTCTAGAGCTCTTGGTTGAAACCAAAAATTTCTTGCACTTTTATTTTTATTATCTTTTTGCTGTCCAGGACTACTTGCTATACTTAAATTATTTATACACAAAATATCAGTTTCTGGATTCAATGTCGGAAATTTCTTTAATAAAAACTCTTTAGTCCAATCATGCAGCATTTTCCATACATCAAAAGTTTCTTCACCAAAAGAAAAAGAGGCGCGCCCATTCATTAAGACTCTAATAGGTGAAATAATTTTTCCAGATCCAAATTGTACGGAAGATTTTCCTCCTAATAACCCGACCTTGTCAAAATTATGATGTAATACGGCTCCAAACTTTTTTAATGTAAAATTTGAATAATTTACAGATAAATATTCTGCCAAATGATCGGAAAGTGTATGGTGGTCGGGTTTGTCAAGACACCAAAAGTGGATAAATGAGATAGAAAAGCAAGCTAGTAAATTAGTGAATTAATTTAGTTAAAATATACTTCAGCCGGCGTCCGGTAATTCAGTGACTGGTGC
>JBAZGP010000349.1:0-4191 GCA_041652835.1 Lutibacter sp.
GTTTTTTAATTCAATAATATTATGTCCATTTTTAACGGCTATTAATTCATTTAGATTATTGAAACCCGATCTTAATGAAATTGAAGGCAAAATGTTTTGGTACATAAAAACAAAAAACACTATAAAAGCCAAAGACACAAATGCATATTGACCAATTTTTTTATTGAGCAATAATCTGGGAACTAAAAAACTATAGTTTAAATAAAAAATAGCAATATTTAAAAATAGTCTGTAATAAAAAAAGTCATCTAAAGGAAAATAGTTAAACTTACTATAGAAAGTGGTCAGGATTATTAATACAACTATGAACCAACATAGTAAGTGCAAAATTATGGGAGATATATTTTTTATGTTAATTTTCAATCGATTGCTTTTATTAAAAATATTCCAATAAAATTAGTTAATAACGCCTACAAATTTACACCTTTAATTTGAAGTTCTTTGTAGGAGATACTTGGTGCTTTTTTATTTTTTAACTTCTCGATCATTAATTCACCAACAATAGCTGCGTCTTTTTTGGTTGCAAAAGGTTTTTTGTCGGGAATTCCTGGAATTATATTCTGTTTAATAAATACCTTATTTTTAACAGATATTGTATAACCCCATCCGTTATCGACTTTATATGTTTCTAAATTATAACCATTAGTTGAGGTAGCATTAAGTTTAGCAATAAGTATTGAAGTTATTATTAATACAGCAATAATAATTATTTTATTTTTCATTTGTTTCTTATTTTTAAGTTAAAAGAGCCAAGCAATAAAGCTTGGCTCCCTCTTCATTAAACTAACCTACTTTAGCGTAAAAAAGAAACATTAATCGTCTAAGTCGCTCTCTAAATCTGGGCGATATTCCCAATTATCATCGAAGTAATAGCTTCCACTTTTTCCCATTAAAACAAATGCTTTATCAGAAAAGGTAAATGCAACAGCATCTTGCCGAGCAACGCCTTCAAAATCTGGTCTGTCATCCCATTTATCAGTTAATGGGTTATATTCCCAATGATCATTATTTGGTGCTGTAATATATCCTAAGCCATTTAATGAAAAACCTACGCCATTGGCAAGTAAAATTTTATAATCCTCACCATCATCATCCAGGTCTTTTAATCTTTTCCAGATTTGTGAATTACCATCAAACTCATAAAAATCTTTTTGGTAAGCTCCATTTTGCAATCCAGTTCCTACATAAGCTTTATCACCAATAATAAAAACGGCTCCATCTCTTCTCTTATTTCCTCCGTATCCAAATAGTTGGGTCCACTCATTTGTCATATCATTGTATTGCCAAAAATCTTTAAGCTCGCTTCCATCATAACCTGTACCGATATATCCTTTCCCGGAAACTGCAAAACCTATGGCGCCAGTTCTTTCTGTACCCCCAAAATCAGCTTTTTGCGCCCATGTATTTGTTGCAGGATCATAGCTCCAAAAATCTTTTCTTTCATCATCGCCATCATATCCGGTGCCATAATAACCTTTACCATTAAGAGAAAACGCTACGCCGGCAGTTCTTGGAACCCCTGGAAAATCCGCTAATTGTACCCAATAATCACCATCTTTATCATACGTCCAAAGGTCAAACATATAAATATCATCGTCATATCCGCCAACAACATAGCCTTTGTCATTAATTACAAATGCAGCTGCATTTCCTCGTGTATAGCCATCAAAAGAAGATCTTTCAATCCAATTCCCCATATTGGTATCATCAGATGAACAACTTACAAGAGCTATAAGTAAAAACAGGATGGCACTTTTTAAATACATTTTTCTTAAATTCATAATATTCTATTTTAATTTTTCTTATTTTTTAATAAATCAAATTTTAAGTTTAAACCTACAAAAAAGCTATTTTTTGTTTTAAATTCATAAATACTTTCACGATTGTTTAACAGCTCATATTTTGTTGAGAATTGATAGCCAGCATCTAATGATAATTTCCAAAAGTCATCTATTGCATGAGAATAATTAAGTCCAGATTGTATGGATTTATATTTTATCTTTTCAGCTTTTTCAGTTGTATTAATAATTAAGTTATCACCGATATTTGAGTAAAACCCTTTTGGTTTTAGATAAAAGGTTGCCTCATTTGTTGAATTGATATTGTATTCAATTTTAGTGATTGGCATTCCTATGTTATAGGAAACAGAATTATTTACCTTTCTTGAATAACTTATAATTGGTATTGGTTTATTGGTTCCAAAACTGGTATTGTAAACTATGCCAATATGAAAACTGCTTTCTTTATTGGATCTGATAAAAGCCAAACTACCGTTAAAAAAAACATCATCCATAGTTATGTTTGTTTCAAAATTTGATGAAATTGTTGGTGAAATGTTAGTTTTAAAACCCCAAGTATCATTTATTTTAGTAAAATATCCCAAAGTATATCTTAATGTTTTGAAATTTTCTATGGTTGTTGTATTCATGGTTTCATTTGTATTATAATCTAAATTATAGATAGAAAATAATATACTATTGGTTAACACGCCTTTTTTAAGCCTTAGGGGCAAATTAATAGTAATTGAGGCATTTCTTAATCCAACTGAGGAGTTGGAGTTATTGAGTGTTGAATTAACGTTTGCACTAAAAACTTCAAAACTTTGAGCCTTGCCCATAGTTGAAACAATCATTATTAAAAACGCCCCTAATCTTAAACGCATGTTTCAAATCTCATTTCACTTTTATACTTTGGTCAAAAATAGAAGTAATAACTTTCTTGGAAACAATAAAATAGACCAATTGGTCTATTTTATCTATGTATTTGATTTTACAATCTACAAATTATAAAATGCCTTGATTATTAGCTATTTAACATTTTATTAACGCATTAATCGATAAAATTTCAACCTTCATCTATTTTATAACTTATAAACTTGTGCGTTAAAATACATTTACCAAAAATTATAATAATGAGAAACTGTTTTATACTGGTTTTATTAAGTTTTACAATATTAATTTCTTGTAATGACGATACAAAAACGTATTTGGTTGGGGAGGATTTTATTGAATTGGATTCAAGGGTTTTGCAAATTGACACTTTAACTTTAAAAACATCGACCATACAATTAGATTCGGTTATAACTTCAGGTTCTGACAGACTGTTAATAGGATCGTTACAAGATGCTGTATTTGGAGATTTAACTTCACAAAGTTATCTTAGACTTGCTCCAAGAGATTATTATATTGATAAAAAGGCAATTTATGATTCCATTGCCTTGATATTGCGTTACGACAAGTATTATTATGGGGATACACTTCAGACGCAGACCTACAGAGTCCATGAAATTACAAGTAAGTTTGAGCCAAAGGATAAAGATGAAACACAATTTTACAACACTTCAACTTTAGATTACAAGAATGAAGTTTTAGGCGAAAATACATTTAGAGTTTATCCTATTAAAAAGGACTCCATTAATATTACTTTAAATCCAAGTTTTGGCGAAAACTTATTTAATAATTTTCAAAAAAAGACAGTTAAAAATCTTGATGATTTAGATAAAATATTTAGGGGTATTACCATAGTCCCTGACAGCAATGATAACGCTGTTTTGGGTTATAGGTTAAGTAGCTCTAAAGGTTCCGTGCTTCGATTGTATTATACTTTAGATGACGGTGTTAATTCCGACAAAGATAGGTTTACGGACTTTGATATTATTGAACTTTTTAATAATATTACAAGTGATAAAACGCCTACTTTACTTAATCCAATAACAGATGGGGAGTATTTACTGCCAAGTGATAAAACAAACAATAGAATGTACATGCAGTCAGGCACCAGCATATCTGCACGTGTTGAAATACCCTATGTTCGGAATTTAACTAATCTTTATAGTGAAAATGGCGGAACTGTAATAAATGCCACGTTAAAAATGTATGTTGACCCAAAAAGCCATAATGAAAATATTTCTTCAATTGAGTCGCTTAATGTTTACATTGTCGACAATAAAAATAGGTTTGTAAGGCAACTTACAGGACTTGATGGAAAGCCTGTTTATGCAACCCTAAAATCTTATAGTGCTGAACTAAATTATGATTATTATTATTCGGTTGATATAACTTCCTTTTTAGATGAAACTCAAAATAGCCCCCAATTATCAAAATATGCTTTAATGTTTCAACTGCCTAACAACAATATCACAGTTGATAAACTTTTAATTTATGATAGCACATTTAAAAAAGAAGCTAAGAT
>JBAZGP010000350.1:0-4190 GCA_041652835.1 Lutibacter sp.
AACACACGTTGAATTGTTGGTTAAAGATAGAGGCGGCTATGTTAAAATGAATTTGAATGCAAAATTATCAGAAATTTTAGGCGACCATTTCCATTTTACCAATGTGATTGTGAATATATTGGACAATGCGATAAAATATTCAGAAGGTGCACCAAAAATTGACATTACTACTGAGAATACTGCTAAAGAGATTGTTATTAAAATAAAAGATCAAGGTATTGGAATGGTTAAAAGCGTTCAAAAAAATGTTTTTAAGAAATTTTATAGAGAAGAAAGAGGAAATATTCACAATGTAAAAGGTCACGGTTTAGGACTTGCATACGTGAAAAAAATTGTTGAAATTCATCAAGGTGAAGTTTATGTTGAAAGTGAAAAAGGAATTGGAAGCACTTTCACCATTAAACTGCCTAAAATTTAAAAATAAAAAAATGGAAAATAATAGAATTTTATTGGTAGAAGATGATCCCAATTTTGGGACTGTTTTAAAGGATTATTTAACCTTAAACGATTATAAAGTAACCTTGGCCAAAGATGGTTTAGAGGGCTTAATTATGTTTAAAAATGATGATTATGATCTTTGTATTCTGGATGTAATGATGCCGCGAAAAGATGGTTTTTCACTGGCAAAGGACATTAGGTCAACCAATTCTGAAATTCCGATTATCTTTTTAACAGCCAGGACAATGAAAGAAGATGTACTGAAAGGTTATCAGTCGGGCGGTGATGATTATCTCAATAAACCTTTTGATTCTGAAGTTTTATTGTATAAAATTAAAGCCATTTTACAGCGAAAAGAAACGGAACAAAGTACTGAAGAAGATATTTTTGAATTCAAAATCGGTAAATTTGATTTTAACTCAAAATTGCGTCATTTATCTTTAGAAGGCGGTGAAGTTCAAAAGCTTTCCCCAAAAGAAAGCAAATTGTTAAGATTGTTGACTACCCATAAAAATGATTTGATGTCACGTGAATTGGCCTTGACTAAAATTTGGAGAGATGATAATTATTTCACCTCAAGAAGCATGGATGTTTATATTGCAAAACTTCGAAAATATTTGAAACCCGACCCAAATGTTGAAATTTTAAATATTCACGGAGAAGGATTTAGGTTATTAGAAAAACCATAAAAAAATCCTACATTTGTTTTTATTATAACATAAACAAATGGCAGAGTTAATTAAAATATATAATGAAAATCCTAATGAACGTGAAATTGACAAAGTTGTCAAGGTTCTAAAACAGGGAGGATTAATTATTTACCCTACAGATACTGTTTATGGTTTGGGCTGCGACATTACCAATACCAAAGCAATGGAGAAAGTGGCGCAGCTCAAAGGCGTAAAATTGGAAAAAGCCAATTTTTCCTTTGTTTGTTACGACTTAAGCAATCTTTCCGATTATGTTAAGCAAATTGACACGCCAACCTATAAAATACTTAAAAAGGCATTACCTGGCCCTTATACTTTTATTTTACCTTGCAATACCAATTTGCCTAAAGCCTTTAAAAATAAAAAAACAATCGGTATTCGTATTCCCGACAACAATATCATAAGAGAATTGGTGAAAAAATTGGGAAATCCTATTGTTTCAACGTCTATTTATGATGAAGATGACTTATTGGAATATACCACGGATCCCGAATTGATTTATGAAAAGTGGGAAAATAAGGTTGATATTGTTATTGATGGTGGTTACGGAAGCAATATTCCTTCCACAATTGTTGATTTATCTGAGGGAGAAATAACCATTTTGCGAGAAGGCAAAGGAAGTGTAGATGAATTATTTTAATAAATCTTCATATCTTTTTTTACCCAAAACAAAATACTGCCAAACCACACTTTTTACCGTGTAATAATGCTTGTTTTTAGGAGATTCATTTCTCTTTTTCAGCATTATAGACAAATGGCTATAAAAACTGAAATGTGCCTTTACTATGGCAAAAAGATGTATTGGTTTTAACTCGATTAAAAATTTTAAACCTGCAAGTCCGTCTAATATAAGTCGGATTAAAATAATCGGAATTATCCTGTTTTTTGGTAAATTCTTAACCAAACTAAACAGGCTGTTTCTGAAATTTAAAAATGTTTTTTGTGGACTTGCTTCTTTCAACGTAGCGCCACCAACGTGATAAACGGTTGAATTGCCAACGTATTTAATATTTTTTGAAGAATTTTTGGCTCTCCAACACAAATCTATTTCTTCCTGATGTGCAAAATAATCTTCATCAAAACCACTGAGTTCGTGAAAAACAGAAGCGCGTATAAAAAAACAAGCACCTGATGCCCAAAAAGTTTCAATTTCATCATTGTATTGTTGGGTGTCGGTTTCTACAGATGAAAAAATTCGACCTCTGCAATACGGATATCCAAGTTTATCAATAAATCCACCAGCAGCGCCCGCATATTCAAACTTATTCTTATTTTTATAATCCAGTATTTTTGGTTGAATAATAGCGGTATCAGGCTCTTTTTCAAAAACTGAAATAACAGGATTTAGCCAACCTTCAGTCACTTCAATATCTGAATTTACCAACGCGTAAATATCTCCGTTTATATGTTTTAAGGCGTCATTATATCCTTTGGCAAATCCTCCATTTTCCTTGTTTTGAACAATTTTAACGTTTGGGTATTGTTGTTTTATAAACTCAACGGAATTATCGGTTGAAGCATTGTCGGCAATATAAATTTCTACATGGTCGAGATTGCTGTATTTCACCATGGAAGGAAGAAATTCTGCTAATAATTTTTCCCCATTCCAGTTTAATATAACAATAGCAATTTTTAACACAATTAATTAATTTATAAATTATATTTTTTTATGAATACTTTAGAAATAAGTAAATAACCTAAATTTATTAAAACTATAATAAAAGTGGTTATTGCAAATAGCCATTTTAAGGAAGTAAAAGTAGAGGTTAAATTACAAATACCAACTAATTTTATTGGATATTTTGTTAGCATAATAACAATTCCAATATTTTCTAAAATATCAAAAAAACTGATTAATAATGGAGCTAAAATTAAGTAGTTTAACGTTGTTATTCTATTTTTTTTCAGTAAAAATATGATTATAAAAGCATAGGTAAAACCATAAATAATAGCATACGGAATATCAACAAATAGTTCCGATAATCTATAAGCGTCTCTTCCTTCTCTTCCTAAATTTTCAAATAAAGTATAGGCTATAGTTGTAGAATAGGAAAATTTAATATCGAGAATAGATTTTATGTCAATTTTTGTACTTAAAAATAGCTCCGAAAATTTTGGTAATAAAACAACATTGAAAGTTATAATTAAGAATATTCCAATTAATATATTTTTTTTGGAAGTATATTTATTCAATATGGAGTAAAGTAAATTCACTTAGTCAGTTTTAGTAAAGGTTTTACTTATAATTTTCCACTGATTTTCTATTTTTATCAAAGTTAAATAATCAGTATAAGATGCCTCAGAATACTTAAATTCAGTCTTAAAATTCGCAATATTATTGGTGATGTCTCCTTCCAAAATTTGGGTAGTTATTTCTTGGATTCCATCGGATTTCATTTTGTTTAAATAGCTATCTAAAGAAATAATTTCATCCGTATTATTTAGGGTAGTATACAATTCTGCATGTGCCGAAAACGCATTTTGAAGCTGCGTTAAATCGGCATTTTTTCTTCCTTCAAAATAGTTTTCTAATGTTTTTTCAATAGCAACATAGTCATTTTCTTTAGTCAAAAAATCCTTTAAAACTTTATTGTATTCATCAACTGCGCTGATATAAGGAAAATGACCTTCATTGTGAAAAGTATAGACTTCTGCATTTTTGTATAATTCTTTGATTTCCTTTCGCAGTTCAGCCGGAATTAGCGGATCATTATTCGATTCGATAATTAATTTAGGAATCCGTTTTATTTCATAGTTATCGGGAAATATTGAAAACCTATCGATGACAATATAATACCTATTTATGAATTGTTTTTTACTAAAAGGGATGCTTCTTAAAAATGCTTTCAACAATTGATTGTTTTTTGCCGCAGGAATAATTTCATTATCCAATTTTTTTTCTCCCAATTTTGAAACTAACAATTCAGGCAAAAGTGGAACGAAGTTACTTTTACCAGCATTTTCTTTTGCAATTAAATCGTTGGGCGGAAAAGTATTCCCAAAAACGGCTTTTTCAACTCTGGAAGGAATTATTTTTACCAA
>JBAZGP010000351.1:0-4181 GCA_041652835.1 Lutibacter sp.
AACATTTCAAAAAAAATACGGAAGTGCCGTTTATCCATCAGACCAAAAAATAAATGTAGAAATCGCCTATAATAAGTACGATGTATTCAAAAAGTTATTCAGTTACTATATGTACATTGGAACTTTAATGTTCTTTTTCGTAATATTCCAAATCTTCTACAACAACAAAGTTATAAATGCACTTATTAAAATAAGTATTGCCATAATCATCGTATTGTTTATTATGCATACTGGAGGTTTAATTGCACGCTGGATTGTTAGTGGACATGCGCCTTGGAGCAACGCTTATGAATCTATGATTTATGTAGGTTGGGCAACTATGCTCTTTGGATTAATTTTTGGAAGAAAATCTTCAATGACCATTGCAGCAACCGCCTTTTTAACAGCATTTATATTAATGGTGGCGCATTGGAACTGGATGGATCCCGAAATTGCAAATCTACAGCCAGTGCTTAATTCCTATTGGTTAATGATTCACGTTGCCGTTATTGTGGCGAGTTACGGTCCGTTTGCCTTGGGTATGATTTTAGGGTTGATTGCTTTATTATTAATGATATTAACAACTAAAAACAACAAAGAAAAAGTTGGATTAATGATTAAGGAAATGACCATCATTAATGAAATGTCTTTAACCGTTGGTTTAGTTATGCTTACAATCGGAAACTTTTTAGGTGGAATGTGGGCAAATGAAAGCTGGGGGCGTTATTGGGGATGGGATCCAAAAGAAACTTGGGCGTTAATAAGCATTATGATTTATGCTTTTGTGCTTCACTTGCGTTTGGTTCCAGGTTTACGAAGCCGATTTGCTTTCAATATGTTTTCGGTAGCGGCATTCGCTTCAATTTTAATGACCTATTTTGGGGTAAACTTTTACTTATCAGGTTTGCATTCGTATGCAAGCGGCGATAAAGTGATTACACCAACTTTTGTATATTATGCAATCGTTATTTTTGCAATCATAAGTTTGTTTGCTTATTTACAATTTAAAAAACATTATAAAAAATAAACTGGTTTAAACTTTTTTGATTGAAGCGAACCTGCCTCGCAGGCAGGTAGAAAATAGGAGTTTTTAGCTCAATTGAAGGCTTTTTTTAACTGTATAGCATCGCTACGGAGTTCAAAAAGGACAAAAAGTGAGTGAAAAATGACATTTTGTAATCAATTGAAAAAAGTTTAAACCAGTTCAATAGTAAAATCGTTGCAAAAACGTAACTTTGCAATCCATCAAAATAAATAATTATCAATGTTTAATAAATATATAAAATTAGTAATTGCTGCAGGCATTTTAGTTTGGGCAGTATTTCAATTTATTGAAGGGAATATCATGAATGGAATTTCAATTGTACTGTTGTCAAGTATTTTTGTGCTATTTTACTTTAAAAATGAATTTATACTGTTGGCATTTCTTCAATTAAGAAAGCAAAATTTTATTAAAGCGAGTAAGTGGTTATCTTACATCAAAAATCCAGAAACAGCATTAATTAAAAAACAGCAGGGTTATTATAATTTTTTACAGGGTATTATGGTTTCACAAACCAATATTAACCAAGCTGAAAAATATTTTAAAAAAGCGTTGAGTTTGGGCTTAAATATGAAGCATGACATTGCGATGGCGAAACTGCAATTGGCTGGTATTGCAATGTCTAAAAGACGCAAAAGAGAAGCTACAATGTTAATAAGTGAAGCTAAAAAACTGGATACCCAAAATATTTTAACCGACCAAATTAAATTGTTAAAAAACCAGCTTAAAAAAATATAAGTTCTTCATAAAGCATAAAAAAGCACGCCGATTGGCGTGCTTTTTTATGTTATCTGTTTTCAATTAATTTAAAACAACAGGTGTTAACGCCGTATTGTATTGAATGATATAAATTCCCTTATTTTCGAAACTTCCCAGCAAATTTTTATCATAATTAAACATTGTTGAAACTCTTGAAGATTTACCAGCCCTAAACCCTAAATCTAAATTTCCTTCAGTGGCAATTCTAACCAAAACGTCATAAGTAAGGTCAAATCCTTTTTGTGCATATTTTGAAGGTATTGCATAATTTTGAGTCTGGTAGGTTTTGTAAAAATTATTCACATTAGGGTCATCAACATTCAAAAACTCCGTTGTGGGATAAATAAAATTTAATTTTCCCAACAGATTATTGTCGATGCTGTCAAAGTTATTTCCTTTATCCAATGAAATTAAGGTAATCTTAAAATTATCTGCCAAAGCTTTTAAGCTATTTATTGCTGAAGCGGTGGTTACCATTTCCTCACTAACCAAAAGCACCCAATTATTTCCAGTTTTGCTTAATTTTTCTGAAATATTTCCATTGGAAATATACCCATTTTGTGATTTTAAAACCGATATATCTTGAACATTTCTAAACAATTTTAGCTTATTTACAACTCGCCATAACTTAGATTGCGAATCAGATTTCCCATCATTAATTACAACAATATTTTCACCACGATATTGCTGTCCCAAATAACTTAGTAACTCACTTTCCAACATGTCGTTTTCGGGCGCAGCTTTCACCAAGTTATGGGAAGAAATAGCGGCCTGATTTTTTGAATAAAATGGAACAATTACCGGTGCATCAATATGTTTGGAAAGCCAATATGCGTTGTCAAAATACAAAGGTCCAATAACAACATCAACAGATTTAAAATTATTTTTATTAATAAGCGATTGAAGCTTTTGGTTTGAATTTTCAGAATCTAAAAATTTAGCATTAATGTTCATTCCTCTTTTTCTTAAAGAGTCTATGGCCATAGTTGCCCCCAAATGAAAATCAGTTACAATATTTAATAAAGAATGGTTTTTTCTGAAGCTTTCATTTTTGGTTGAATCTGTTAGCGTATTTAACTGATAAGGGAGCATTATAACCAACTCAATTTCTTTTGAAAAGTCTATCTTTTCATTAAAATAACCGGCAACTTTATCCTCAGCTTTTTCAATCACTTCATTTTTTTTACTTATCGCAATTTTTTCATTTGCCCCAGTTTGAATTGGTCTAATTTTTATGGTCGTCCCTAATTTTAAACCTCCATTTAATTCAGGATTTAACCTCATTAATTCTGATTGTGAAACATTGTAACGTTTTGATAAATTATACAAGGTATCATCCTTAACAACGGTATGAAACTCGTAATTAACCAAATCTATTTCAGTACTTTTACCTGCTTCAGGAATTACCAATTCCATTCCTGGTTTTGGACCATCTACCAACTGTGGATTTGCGGCTAATAGTTCTTCTATGGTTATTCCATACTTTTTTGAAATTCCGTATAAGGTGTCTTTTGGCAAAACAAGATATCGCTTTTTAGCATTGTTAACAACTTTTACCTCCTGTTTTCCATAATCCAAATTTGGCACAATAATTACCGTATTTGGTTTAATATTCCTACCCATATCAGGATTTAACTGAAGTAAATCTCTTGAAGTTATGTGGTATGTTTTGGCAATACTTTTTACTGTTTCGCCTTTTTTTACCGTGTAAGGGATGTATTTTTTTTGTTGTGCCATTGCTATGGCGCTAAAAAGGAAAAGGCAAATTAATAATAGGGTTATTCTTTTCATAAATTATATTTAATTTTACTGTGGGTTATTCCCACTCAATAGTTGCCGGTGGCTTGGAGCTAATATCATACACTACTCTATTAACGCCTTTTACGCCGTTTATTATTTTATTCGAAATCTTTTGCAAAAATTCGTAAGGTAAATTTACCCAATCTGCAGTCATTCCATCTGTGGATTCCACTGCGCGTAACACCACTGCTTTTTCATAAGTTCGCTCATCACCCATTACGCCTACTGAATTTACGGGCAACAAAATAGCTCCAGCCTGCCAAACCTTGTTGTACAAACCCCACTCTTTTAATCCGTCAATAAAAATGGCATCAACTTCTTGCAACATTTGTACTTTTTCGGCAGTGATATCACCTAAAATTCTAATTCCCAAACCTGGTCCTGGAAAAGGATGCCTTCCCAATAATTCCGCATCAATTCCCAATGTAGCTCCTACTCTTCGTACCTCATCTTTAAACAACATTCGCAATGGTTCAACAATTTTAAGTTTCATAAAATCGGGCAATCCGCCAACATTGTGATGCGATTTAATGGTTGCTGAAGGTCCTTTTACCGAAATAGATTCAATGACATCGGGATAAATGGTGCCTTGAGCCAGCCA
>JBAZGP010000352.1:0-4177 GCA_041652835.1 Lutibacter sp.
AAAACTTTTGAATAGTTGAGAAGATAATACCACCACCAGCAACCTTCAAAAGCTCTTTCAGATTTCCTCGATTCTCAGCCTTTATCGGGTCTTGCCTTAGTAATTGTTTACATCCTGCGAATGTATCAAAAAGTTGTTCATCAAGATCGTTTCTATCCGTAATAACCACAATCGTGGGATTATTTAATTTCAAAACCGTTTTTCCGGTATAAAAAACCATAGAAAGAGATTTTCCACTTCCCTGTGTGTGCCAAACTACACCGGCTTTTCTGTCACCATGTTCGCTCGATGCTACCAATGTCTTTTCAATCGCTTTGTTCACGGCAAAGTACTGATGATACGCCGCAATTTTTTTGATAGTGGATACAGATACTAAGCCGGTTTTTGCGTCCTCTTTTTTACTTTTTTCAAACACTACAAAATGCCCAATTAGATCTAAGAGTACTTGCTTAGAGAGCATTCCTCTTATTAGTGTTTCAATCTGTGGCACAGTCGTTTTGTCTTCTTTGTATCCATCACTTGATTTCCATGCGAGAAAACGAGAAATATCAGAAGAAATAGTACCCATCTTGGCATCCAGCCCATCAGACGCTACCAGTACAGCATTGTAATAAAAAAGAGAAGGAATGGCGTTTTTATAATTTTGTAATTGAGTAAAAGCTTTGGCAACGGTAGCATTTTCATCTACTGGATTTTTTAGCTCAATTACTATGAGGGGTAAGCCATTCACAAACAAAACTACATCTGGTCTTTTGGTGATATTGTTTTCGGCAACAGTGAATTGATTACAAACAATAAATTCATTATTCTCTATATTATCAAAATCCACCAAGCGCACCTTGTCACCCTTAATGCCGTCTGTGCCCATTACTTCCACCTCTATACCATCAGTAAGTAATCGGTGAAATACCTCGTTATTGTCCATCAAGTTTTGACTCGGTAAATTGAGTATCAAACGAATCGCTTGTTCTTTCGCCTCTTCGGCAATAGTTTGGTTGAGTGTATTAATCGCTTTTTTTAAATGATTTTTCAAAACCACCTGCCCCAAGTCCGTGCGCTCACTTTCTTGATCCTCCGGCGACAAATACTGCCAGCCCTGATTTTTCAAAAGCTCAATAACAAATTCTTCAATTGTTGATTCAAATATTTTGGTCATAATTCAATTTTTAAATATTGCTTTCCTCTATTGACTAATTCTTTATAGGTAATAACTTCTATTCCGTGCAACGCGTGATTCATTTTTCGCAAGCCCTCTTTCTTGTTGTTATCCCAAGTGCTTGAATTTCCAATTAAAATGTAAGCATGTGGTTTTAACAAATTTATTTCAATCTTGTATTTTTCTCTTATATTTTTTTCAATCTCTAACTTTAATCTGTCAATCTCGCATAAGTAATTAACTACTTGCCCAATTGCTGTGTTAGCTTCTTGAGACCATTTCCATGATCCGTTATGACTGGCATCTTTTATAATCACTTCGTCATCAGGTAGTTTTATTTCCAAGATATCAACAAAATCATCTATTGTGGGGAATAAATAATCTGGCATTATACCACTAATACTGATTTTTGCCTTTTCTATTGGCTGTTGATAATTAACACCAAAAAGCCAATTGTTTTTGTAAATCCATTTTTGCCACGAATCATCACCGCTTGTTTCAGAAAAACCGCCTCGTGTTAGCCTTTCTTCTAATTTATCAATGATTTGCTTTTTTGTCGCTTGTATCTGTGCGTATGAAAGCTTTGTTACCAATGATGGATTTGATTCTGCCAAATTGTTCCAAATATCCTCGTCGTAGCCAGCATCAATTATTTTTTTAATGTATTTAGTTTTATTTTCATCTGTAATTATTACATGATCGGGGTCAACAACCGCGTATTTGTTTTCTCCATACTCAACACCTTCTTGCTTAAGAACATTCGCCAGTTTTACGATTGCTAAATAAAGATTTTTAACACCATCTGTATCAATAGTCAGATTAATTGTTTCATTTTTCCCTAAAGTACGAATATCAATCGCTTTTTCCGGAATCCATTGATCAGAAGCTGATTCTCTTCTTTGTCTGATAATTTTTCCCCTAATACCCCTACTATGAATTTGCGCATGAAAAACTAACCGCGACATTGGCTCTTCGCAAAGTATAAAATCTTCTTCTACTTCGGCGATTCCTTTTCCTATACTTTTTGTTGTAATAAAATCATTCATAATCATGGATTTCTTGTTTAAAATTTGCTAATTCTGTCTTATAGGCAATATCGTCAATATAAAATAAAACTTCACTCGAACTATATGGGCCATATTGTCCAATTTCTATTGATTTATTTTGTTCGTCAAACTCAGCATTAAAATCGGGATTATCTTCATATCGCAAGCTAGATTGCACATATTGCGGATATTCGTCCTGATAAACAGTGATTAAATACAGAGCTGTTTGCTCAATAATTGCAACCAGAAATGCAATCGTTGCGGCGCTGACTTTTTTTCTGTTTTCATCTACCGCATAAACAGATTGCCCGTGCCCGGTTTCAGTATATTCGTTCCGAAATTCTGCAATTTTTTGCGCGGTATTTGTAAAAGCCGATATCAAATCTGGTGCTTTATTTATACATCCCAATTTTTCAACTGTTTGTTTTGCTAATTCATGCAATTTTGATTTTTGATCTTCTTTTGGAATCCCTAAATCATCAAGGATAGTATGACAAATCAATTCAATAATGCATTTGCAGTTATCAGAAATTATCGGACCATTGGTTGAATAAGTTTCGATACGCAAAATATAATCCTCAAGAGGCTTCCATTTACTGTATTGCTGACATATTTCGCGTAGTGCTTGCATAATCATTATTCTTTAAATCCTTCAACCCTAACTTCGCCCTTCATCAGCTTTGGCAAAAGCGTGTCGCGAAGTTTGGAAAGGGTTTGGATTTGAAAACAGTTACTGGAAATTTTCTCCATCATCGGATTTACGCCTTCGTAATATTTCTTCAAAATATCGTTCGTTGGAACAATAAAATCAGAACCATTAACATCGTTTTTATTTATATGCTGTTGGGCCCCACCAGTTGCAGTATTAATTATCGTTGAGACATTTTCTAACATCCAATAAAAAAGATAGACTGACGAAAATTTCTCATTTGGAATAATACCAATAACTGACTGATTTCCAGTTGAATCAATTTCTAGCCTACTGACCTGACCTAGTGTTGCGCCTGTGATTGCAATTACAATTGTTCCTTTGGGCATCAGTTTTGCTGCGGATTCATTTAATGCTCTTTCTGTAATATAAGAAGTGGGCTCATATATTCTAAAATCGTTAACCTTACCAGAGTTTATCCATGGAATATTTCCATTTTTCCAATATTCTTTTTTTTCTGTACTCGGAGTGCCCCCAAGAACTGTTTCAACCTCATCGCCAAGCCCTCCAATCCTCCACCCTTTCGGAATTTCACCAAGTTCAGAATCAATCATTTTTCCAGGTGAGCCGGGGAAATTAAAATTCACAAACCATTCCTTAAAGATTGCCTGTGCTGTGGCTTCCAATGTTTTGTTTTGCTCTCTCAAAAGTTCAATCTTGTCATCCAAAGACGACAACACCGCCGCAATCGCGCGATGCTCTTCTTGATTTTGAGATATTAAGATTGGGATTGATTCTAAGTTTGTTTTGGAAAGTTTTGGTTGGACAGCTCCCGAAATATAGGGATTAATATCCAGTATAGAAAAATACCAAGACAAGTATTTGTTTAGGTGCGATTCTTTACCTTTAAGAACATGGGCATGGTTATTAACCCAGAATTTCCCTTTTGCAATAAATGCTATCGAGGTATTTCTAGTATTTAAATTTTCACCATCTTCAGAAATAAGTAGATACTCACCATCAAAAATATAATCGTCAATCCAGTCAACAATATCTGATGCTCCATAGTATGGATAAGGTCCTTTTCGTTTCGATCGTTCTGATGAGCTCAATGGAATTCTCTTTGAGTCAAAAATATCCGCCACTTCTCTTAGTGTCGTAATTTTCCATCCTTTTGGAAATGTCGTTGATTGATTTGCCATATTTATTCCAAATTAAATCCAATATTTTTGAGTTGTTTTTTTATTTCCTCATCCAATTTCTTTTCCTCTGCCATTTGCTCGGAGAGTTTGGTGGTCAATACAGCTATTTTTTCGACAAAAGGAA
>JBAZGP010000353.1:0-4121 GCA_041652835.1 Lutibacter sp.
AAAACAAGGCTAACTGCTCAGAAATATTAATATCTTCCCTACCCATTGTTTGCACATCCGGAGCAACTGGAGCCAAAGCAATCAAACGATATTTTAATTCGCCTTGTCTTTTATCAAAATACCAAAGTCCTTTAATTTTAAATCCTTCAATATCTTGGGAGGTTAAATTAATTTTGTCAATGTACTCCTCAATATTCTTATTTCCTGCATTCAATTCATCAAAACCAGCATCAGTGGTGTCAATTCTAAAAAGCTTGCTGTTTATTTCAGCTTTGGTCATTTTAGCAGTAAAATAAGAATCGTCATAAACTTCGGTAATATCACCATTTTTTATACCTCTTAACAGCGTATCAAAAAGTGAACGCCTGTCATTTGCAACATTCATCGTATCAACAGGATAATAAAATGGCAAATTAATTTTCTCATTTAAATCGATATATTCCCAAACAACTTTAGACCAAAGAATATCTCTATCATCAACATATCCATACGCCAATGGTTTATCATAATCAACGGCTTGTTGTTCTGCAGTTTTTTTCCCAATATCAGAAGGTTTTTTGGCATTCAATAGATTTGACTGCGCATACATCGTATTAAATAGCACAAAAGCCAAAATAAAAATTCCAATATTCTTCTTGTTCATCATTTAAAATTTATTTTATTGTATTTCTATACTTACTGCTGAAGCATCTTTAATTTTATAAGAAGTGTTACCTGATAACGACGATTTAATGTCAAATATTGTAACCACATCACCTCTTTTTGCTTTGGCAATTGCTTTTCTGGCTTGATCATTCATTTTATTTCCACTAACTACAACGGCAGATTGTCCAGGCACCTTAATAGTGAATCCTGATGTGTTAAGCACCAAATCAAAATCAAAATCTGGCAATTCTGCGCTAACCGTAGAATTTTCCAAACTTGATGAAGGCATTTTAACATAGCCACCTTGTTTTCTGACTGCACCTTGAGGCGAAGGAATATCTTTAATCCTAAAATCTTGAGCTGAACTCACCGATTGTCCGTTAGGAAGTTTACCGGTAACATTTATTTTAACTTCTCTACCAGCACCGGGTGTCATTGTATATTTACCAACACCACTTCCCTTAGATAATCCTGCTCCTGAAGCGCTCACTAAATTATCAGGTATTCCGGGAATCGAAATTGTCATTGGGTTTGGCACTCCTCTATAAACAACGTTCATTTTATCGGCTGAAATCACTGCACTATTTGGTTTTGGAATTACAGCATAAGAACTGCTGATTTCAATTTCCACAGGTTTCCCATTTTCAATAAAAACAAATTTTCCTTTTATATCCCGTTCACCAACTGCGCCAGCAGGAAAATCTAAAACTGCTCCACCGTCAATGAAGGTTGTAATTTTGTTTCCGTTCACCACAACTTCTGATGGTTTTAAAGAGGCATCATAACGCCCTAAAACAATTTTACCTTTAAAGTTTTCTCCTTGAAAAAAAGCAGATTTGTCTGGAATTAAGATTGTTTTGTAATTGGACATAGAAACATCGCTTTCTAATTGCCCGCCAAGTAGCGTTCCAAAGATTTCCGATTGCGTTGTTGTAATATCTGTTTGCATCGAGGTTAAATTGGTAACGGTAGAAATTAAAGGAAATCCTTCGTACCTATTTTTTAACCAAGCTTGTTTGGCACCGCCTTTAGTCACTTGATCGGAAGTATCAAACCTACTTTTAATATTGGTTGCCAATGGATTATTTTCACCCACAATTTGTATAATTGCATCTCTATAACCATTGATGTGATCTAAAAATTCCTGACCTTCAGTTGTGAATTTATCACTTTTAAAAAAATATTCATCTACTATATTAGTTTGATCCATAGTCTCATAATCTTTCGGATCTTCAAAACTTGAAAGAAAAAACTTCTTTTTTTCCTCCAAATAATCATTAAATTTAGAAGAAAGCTTGTCCACTTCTGTAGCCTTTGCATAAAGTTCATTATATTTTTCAGGCTGTTCTGCTGCTTTTGTTGCTAAGTTATCTAGGGTTGCCTTATTTTTTACAACTGAAGATACATTATTGTCTGTTAATTTTTCGTTCATATATCCAAACGCAGAAAGTACTTCTTTTGTCATATTCATAGCAATCATCGAAATGAATACTAAGTACATAATGTTAATCATTTTCTGCCTTGGTGATAATTTACCTGAAGCCATACCAATTAGTTTTTAAGTTAATAATTAAGTTATTTCTCAACTAATTAGTTTTTAATTGTCATTGCCGATAACATACCGCCATAAACACCGTTAAGTGAAGATAGGTTTGTTGCCAATGATTCCATTTGTTCTTTTAATTTGGTTGCATTTTCTGTTACCTGTAAATTAATCTCAGCTTGTTTGCTTGAACTTTCCACTTGAACTTTATACAAGCTATTTAAAGATTCCATTTGTGCGGCGGCCAAAAACATTTGCTCGCTATATTTACTGGTTGCAGCAATAGAATCAACTGCAGGGGCAATATTTTCAGCTGCTCCTTTAAAATTTTGAATGCTTTCACTTAAACTTTGCATTAAGCCTGCATCTAATTTTGCATCTTTAAGCATATCATCTAATTTTTGGGAAAGCATGCCTTGTGCTTCTTTTGTCTCACCAACATCTTTAGTGTGCTTGTCGCCACCTCCCAATTCGGGATAAATTAATGTCCAATCTATATCTTCTTCAACAGAATCAAACGCCGATACAAAAAATACCATGGCTTCTACAACCATGCCCACGGTTAACATTGCCCCACCACCAGTCCAGTGTTGTATTTTAAATAAAGCACCTAGTATCACGATAGATGCTCCCCAACCATAGGCGTAATTAAATAATTTTTTTCTTTTTTTTGATTGTGCCATAATAAAAGTTTGTTAGTTTTTTAGTTTTTTAATAGATTAAATTTATTTTCCATTTATATTGGTGCCAAGAAAATCCTGAACAGTTCTAAAACCAATATAACTTCTGGCTGAATCTGCATACTCATAATCTCTGGTGCTTACCTCTAAAAAGTATGCAACATCTTTCCAAGAGCCTCCACGGATAACTTTTCGTTTATTTTTATCAATTTCAACATTAGGATTCATTGTAGAACCAATATAATAAGATGCTTCACTGTATGCGGTATTTGTCCATTCTGAAACATTACCCGCCATATTGTATAATCCGTAATCATTTGGGAAATATGATTTTGCTTCCATAGTGTATAAAGCACCGTCAACAGCATAATTACCTCTATCCGGTTTGAAGTTTGCCAAAAAGCAACCTCGATCACTTGTGGTATATGGGCCACCCCAAGGATATGTAGCATTTTCAAGGCCACCACGGGCAGCGTATTCCCATTCGGCTTCTGTTGCCAATCTAAATTGTGGAACTTGAGTTGGGTTTTTTCTGGAACTTAAATAATCATTTTTCTTTTTGGTTCTCCAACGACAAAAAGCTTTCGCCTGCATCCAAGATACGCCAACTACAGGATAATCATTATAAGCCTGATGGTAAAAGTAGTCTTGGTGCATTGGATCATTGTAAGAATAATTGTAGTCCTTAATCCAAACTGTTGTATCAGGATATACAGATACAATTTCCGTTTTAATAAAATCTCTTCTATTTCCCTTAACCTTTCCTGCAGCTTCCTGATCAAGATAAGAATATTTGAATTTCAATTTTCCGGTATCTACCATTCTTCTGCCTTCAAAACTATCTTCTAAAGGCGTTAGAATCGAATCAATCATCACTTCCGCGTATTCTTCACTGGGAAATCTATTGACATTCCAAATAATTTTTTCTTTCCAATTCAGCATTTTACCTTGTGTAGGTGAATTAATATCGCCAAGGCTTCCGTAGGTTTTCATCATGTATTTTTGGTAGGGAGACATTTTAGTGGTGTCTATATCCAAAAACTGATAATCTTCCAAAACAATATTTCCATCAGAAGACATTAATTCAGAAAACATGGCAAGCTGGGTTCTTACGATTGAATCTCGTACCCAAAATACAAATTCTTTATACTCACTATTGGTAATTTCAGTCTCATCCATGTAGTAAGGACGTACAGTTACGGTTCGGGTTGGTGAATTTAAGGCTCCTGCCATATCTTCGCTTTGTTTTCCCA
>JBAZGP010000354.1:0-4116 GCA_041652835.1 Lutibacter sp.
CATTAACGCCCTAAAAACAATAGCGCCCAAGATTCCCCAAAATAAAACGCGGTGTTGATATTTTAAGGGAATTTTAAAAGATGCAAATATTACAGCAATCACAAAAATATTGTCAATGCTTAAAGAAATTTCAATTAAATAACCTGTAATATATTTTAATACAGCCTCTGTTGGCGCAAGTTGATCTACATTGTCTATAAACGTTCTGGAATAAAGCCAATAAATAACTCCTGAAAATAGAAAGGAAATAGTTACCCAAATACCTGTCCAGATAGAGGCTTCCTTTATGCTTATAATATGTGGCGTTCTATTAAAAACACCCAAATCTAAAGCTAAAAAAATCAAGATAAGCCCAATAAAAAATATCCAAACAATCATATTTAAACAGTTAAGTTAAAGTTGTAAATATAGGTATTTCGTTATTCTTTTTTTAAACAATAATCAAATTAAAGCAAAAAAAACCGAACGGATGTTCGGATTTTTTATAAGCAAGGAATTAAAAAATCTATTTTACTTTATCTGCAATTGCCTTAAAAGCTTCTGGGTTATTCATCGCTAAATCGGCAAGAACTTTACGGTTCAATTCAATATTGTTAGCTTTAAGTTTCCCAATAAACTGTGAGTAAGACATTCCGTATTGGCGAACTCCGGCGTTAATACGCTGAATCCACAATCCACGAAAACTTCTCTTCTTGTTTTTACGGTCTCTATAAGAATATAACATTCCCTTTTCAACCGCGTTTTTTGCTACTGTGTAAACGTTTTTTCTACGTCCAAAGTAACCTTTTGCTTGCTTCAATATCTTTTTTCTTCGAGCTCTTGAGGCAACTGAATTTACTGATCTTGGCATAATTCATTTGTTTTTTTGTAGTAGGCGATTAATTAATTAAGAATTGTTAAATTACGAATTACGATTTTATAATCATTCTTCATTTTTAATTCTTCATTTTTAATTCTTATTTTGCACTACTCCATGGTTAATAATTAAATTCCCTTTAACTTTATTATTTTAAAGTTAGTTGTTGTAAAATGTTAGCTTTATCTGCTTTGTGAACCAAACCAACGTGAGTTAACTTCAATTTACGTTTCTTAGACTTTTTAGTCAAAATATGACTTTTAAAGGCATGTTTTCTTTTAATTTTTCCAGTACCGGTAAGCATAAAACGCTTTTTGGCACTAGATTTTGTTTTCATTTTAGGCATTTTCTTCTACTTTTTTTATCTTGCTTATTATCTTTATTCTGAAATCTATTTTCAGCTTCTTTTATCTTTTATTCGAGTGCAAAAGTGAACCTGATTTTGGTTACTGAGCTATGTCGAAGTGTTATTTCTTTTTTGGTGTAATGTACATGATCATACGTTTTCCCTCTAATTTTGGCATTTGTTCTACTTTACCGAATTCTTCAACTTCTTGAGCCAATCTTAGAAGTAAAATGTGCCCTTGATCTTTATAGATGATAGATCGACCTTTAAAAAACACAAATGCTTTTAATTTAGCGCCATCTTTTAGAAATGATATGGCATGTTTCTTTTTAAATTCAAAATCGTGGTCATCGGTATTTGGACCAAATCTAATTTCTTTTACAACAACTTTTGTGGCTTTGGCTTTTTGTACCTTTTCGCGCTTTTTTTGTTCGTAAAGAAATTTCTTATAATCGGTTATTTTACACACTGGAGGAACTGCTTTGGGAGATATTTCAACCAAATCCAATTCTAACTCTTTGGCGAGTTCTCTTGCCTGTGCAATAGGATATACACCTATTTCCACATTTTCTCCTACTAAACGAACTTCATCAACATAGGTAATTTTTTCATTAATTCTATGTTGATCCTCTTTTACTACTCTCCAAGGCTTTCTTGGGCCTTTATTTCTACTTAATGCTATAACTTTATATTTTAAATTAAACTTAAAATTGCTCTAATGTGCTATTAACTTCTTTATTTATTAATGAAATAAATTCATTTATTGTTGATGGACCCATATCACCATCGCCTTGTTTTCTTACAGAAACCGTACCATCTTTCTCTTCTTGCTCGCCTACAATCAACATAAATGGAATTTTATTTAACTCAGCATCTCTAATTTTTCTGCCAGTTTTTTCATTTCGTTTATCTACAAGGGCGCGAATGTCGTCATTTTCTAACAAATTTAAAACTTTTTCGGCATATATTTGATATTTTTCGCTGATTGGCAATATGATAACTTGCTCAGGGGTTAACCAAAGAGGAAATTTACCTCCGGTATGTTCCAGTAAAACCGCAATAAATCTTTCCATGGAACCAAATGGCGCTCTGTGAATCATTACGGGTCTATGTAATTGGTTATCGGCTCCTTTATAAGTCAAGTCAAAACGTTCAGGTAAATTATAATCAACTTGTATGGTTCCTAATTGCCAGCTTCTTCCCAGGGCATCTTTTACCATAAAATCAAGTTTAGGACCATAAAAAGCTGCTTCGCCGTATTCAATTTTGAATTCCAGCCCTTTTTCTGTGGCTGCATTTATGATGGCGTTTTCTGCTTTTTCCCAATTTTCATCACTGCCTATATATTTATCTCTGTTTTCCTTATCACGTAAAGAAACTTGTGCTGTAAAATTTTCAAAACTTAGGGATTTAAAGACATATAATACTAAGTCAATTACCGCTTTAAATTCACTGTCTAATTGGTCAGGAGTACAAAATATATGAGCATCATCTTGCGTAAAACCTCTAACGCGAGTTAATCCGTGCAATTCTCCACTTTGTTCATACCTGTAAACGGTTCCAAATTCGGCAAAGCGTTTTGGTAATTCTTTATAGGAATAAGGTTTGTCATTGTAAATTTCACAATGATGTGGACAATTCATTGGTTTTAGAAAGAATTCCTCTCCTTCTTTAGGAGTATGAATGGGTTGAAAACTATCAGCACCATATTTTGCATAATGACCAGAAGTCACATATAATTCTTTTTGTCCAATATGCGGTGTAATTACCATTTCATAACCGGCTTTCTTTTGTGCTTTTTTCAAAAACTGCTCTAACCTATCACGTAAAACGGCTCCTTTTGGTAACCAAAGCGGTAATCCTTGTCCTACTTTTGCTGAAAAAGTAAACAATTCCAGTTCTTTTCCTAATTTTCTGTGGTCTCTTTTTTTTGCTTCTTCCAGCAATTCCAGATATTCAGTAAGCATCTTTTGTTTGGGAAATGATATACCGTATAAACGCGTAAGCTGATTGTTTTTTTCATCTCCACGCCAATAAGCACCTGCTACGCTCATTATTTTGACCGCTTTAATTAGACCTGTGTTGGGAATGTGTCCGCCTCTGCATAAATCGGTAAAGTCAGAATGGTCGCAAAATGTGATTTCCCCGTCATTTAAGTTTTCAATTAATTCAACTTTATACGGGTTGTTTTGACTTTTATAAAAATTTAAGGCATCCTTTTTTGAGACTTCACGCAATTTAAATTCATGTTTCCCACGAGCCATTTCAAGCATTTTTTGCTCAATTGCAGGAAAATCTTTATCGGAAATAACATCCTCTCCCAAATCAAGGTCATAATAAAAACCATTGTCGATTGCAGGACCAATAGTCAGTTTAACATTAGGATAAAATGAAGTTATCGCTTGAGCCATTAAGTGGGCAGAGGAGTGCCAAAAGGCTTTTTTACCTCCCGCTTCATCAAAAGTATAAAGTATCAAATTTCCATTTTCATTTAATGGCGTTGAAATTTCTACGGTTTTTGAATTAAATTTGGCAGAAATTACATTTCTAGCGAATCCTTCACTTATACTTTTGGCAACATCCAATGGAGTGCTTCCTTTTTGAAAATCCTTTATTGAGCCGTCTGGCAAAGTTATTTTAATCATTCTTTTTTATTAAAGATGCAAAGATATTGGAAAACTATCAGTTTCGCAATATGTTTAGTGCTATTAATAGTAGCTTTTTAATAAATATTATTAATTTATTTATACCTCATTACATGTAGGTGAATAATAAAATTATTATGTGAACTTAAAGACATTAGGATATGGAAGTTTTTTTCAATTTTTTCTACATGTAAAGCGCACGGATTCAGGGTATAAAAAAATAAAACAAAAATTCCGCAAAAAAAGGCAAAAAAAAGTTGTTTAGGGAA
>JBAZGP010000355.1:0-4107 GCA_041652835.1 Lutibacter sp.
GTAAATAATTACTGCTTTAGCATTTTTTTTACGAGGTTGCAATCAGTTCAAATTTTTCCTCCTGAAATTCAATGGCAAATTTAGGCAAAGTAATAATTATAACATATAAAAATTAAATTTTATTTTTAAAATAATTTGGATATTAAAAAAATGTGATTACATTTGTGGCATCAAAACAAGAAAAAATGACAATTAATTTTAACAATATGTGCATTATGATGTGTAATTTTTACGCAGAGGTCACTATTGTTTAAAACTTAATAAATTATAAAACAATTAAAAACCTCTGAATTTTCAGAGGTTTTTTTTTAAAATAAAAATAAAAATAAAAATAAAAATAAAAATAAAAATAAAAATAAAAATAAAAATAAAAATAAAATGAAATTAAAATTCCAAATAACCATGTTTAATATTTGTCGTATGCAAATGCAAATGATGCAAATCATCATGAAAAGATATTGCCTAAACTGATTGGAATAAAAAAAATCGAAATGATTGAAGTCCCTTTGGTAATATCTAAAACCAAAGGGACTTTTTTTATGCTGAAGTTTTTCAGTAAAAATTTAAAAACAAAAAAATCATAACATAAATATTTAAATTACAAAATAATGAGTACACAAAAATTTGCAACACAAGCATTACACGCAGGACACGATGTTACTAAAACAGCAGGAACCAGAGCCGTTCCAATTTACCAAACTACTTCGTTTGTTTTCAACAATTCGGAACATGCAGCCAATGTTTTCAGTTTATCCGAAGCAGGATTTATTTACACCCGTTTAAACAACCCAACCAATGATATTTTAGAACAACGACTTGCTGCACTTGAAGGTGGTATTGGCGCAGTAGTCACTGCTTCTGGAACCGCAGCAATTACCACCACTTTGTTGGTTTTGCTCAAGGCTGGTGACCACATTGTGGCATCCAACAGCTTATATGGTGGATCCTTTAATTTATTGAAAGTTACGCTACCTCGATTGGGAATTACCACTACGTTTGTTGACCCTTCCAATCCTGAAAATTTTAAAAAAGCGACACAAGAAAATACCAGGGCTTTCTTTGTGGAAAGTTTGGGAAACCCGAAATTGGATGTCTTGGATTTGAAAGCGATTTCTACAGTTGCCAAAGCACTGAAAGTGCCTTTTATTGTGGATAACACCGTGCCAACGCCTTATTTATTGAAGCCAATTGAATATGGAGCCAATATTGTAATTCACTCTTTAACCAAGTATATTTCTGGAAATGGAACTTCACTTGCTGGCGCTATTATTGACGGCGGAAATTTTGATTGGTCTAACGGAAAATTTCCTGAATTTACGGAACCTTCTGCGGGATATCACGGATTGGTGTATCACGAAGCTTTAGGAAACGCAGCTTTTATTGCCAAAGCTCGTGTTGAAGGTTTGCGCGATTTTGGTGCTGCTTTGAGTCCTTTCAATGCGTTTCAAATTATTCAGGGATTGGAAACTTTACCCATTCGAATTATAAAACACAGCGAAAATGCATTGGCTTTAGCTGAATGGTTGGAAAGTAGAGAAGAGGTGGCTTGGGTAAATTATCCCGGTTTGAAATCGAGTAAATACTATGATTTAGCACAAAAATATTTACCGGAAGGACAAAGTGGTGTAGTCACTTTTGGTTTAAAGGGCGGATTTGAAGCCGCCAAAATAGTGGCTGATGAAACCAAATTATTCTCTCTTTTGGCGAATTTTGGCGATACAAAATCGTTGATTATTCATCCGGCAAGCACCACACACCAACAATTGTCCGATGAAGAGCAATTGACCACAGGGGTTTTAAAAGATTTAATCCGACTTTCCGTAGGGATTGAAGATTTATCGGATTTAAAACAGGATTTAAAGCAAGCATTCAGCAAAGTTTCTGTATTGATTTCTTAAATTTTAAATAAAGCAATCAATTAATTTCTGATAAAAACGGTGTTTTTGACCACTTTAAAATAGTATTGATGAATTCATTAAAATACATAACGCTTAAGAATTTCACTTCCGAAGACGGAAAAATAAAAGCAGATATCAAGCTTTCTTACCAATTGTTTGGGAAGGAACTTCATTCAGCTCCTGTGGTTTTAATCAATCATGCGCTTACAGGAAATTCTGATGTGGCGGGTGAAAATGGCTGGTGGAAATCTATTGTAGGCGATTCAAAATTAATTGATACGACTCAATATACGGTTTTGGCTTTCGACATTCCTGGAAATGGGTATCAAACAACAGAAATTTTATATGAATACAATGCGTTTTCAGCCTATGATATTGCAAAACTTTTTGGTTTGGCCGTACAGCAATTGCGAATTTCTAAATTGTTTGCGGCCATAGGAAGTTCTTTAGGCGGTGGAATTGCCTGGGAAATGGCACTGTTATTTCCAGATTTGATTGAAAATTTAATTCCTGTAGCTTCCGATTGGAAAGCTTCTGACTGGATTTTAGCACATAACAAAGTGCAATTTCAAATTTTGGAAAATTCAAAAAAACCATTGCATGATGCCAGAATGATGGCGATGCTTTTTTACAGAACTCCGGCTTCTTTTCAGTCGCGCTTCAACAAAACCATCAATAAAAATTTAGGAATTTATAATGTGGAAAGTTGGTTGTTGCACCACGGTGAAAAGTTGGAAAGTAGGTTTACCTTAAACGCCTACAAAGTGATGACGCATTTATTAAATTCGGTTGATATTTCCAAACATTTTTCTTCAATTGATGAAGCTTTAGAACACATAAAATCGAAAGTTATTATGATTGGAATTGACTCCGATTTGTTTTTTGTTGCCGAAGAAAATAAAAATACAGAAAAACTGTTGCTCAAGAAAAACAAGCAGGCAGTTTATAAAGAAATAAAATCTATTCACGGTCATGATGCATTTTTAATTGAATTTGAACAATTGGTAAATGCATTAAATGACGTTTTTTAAAAATATAAAATGATAGTCGTAAAATTTGGAGGAAAATCATTGGCCAACGGTACGGGATTAAAACATACACAAGCCATTATTGAAAATAAAGTTAAAAACGGTGAAAAAATTGCCATTGTAGTTTCTGCAAGAGGAGTAACAACGGATAATTTAGAAGCTATTTTAGAAAAAGCAAAAAATGATTTGCCTTATTTAGAAGAATTTGAAGCGCTGAAAAAATACCAAACCAAAGCCGATGAAGGCGTTGATTTACACACTGAATTTAAGCTGCTCGACGAAATTTTTAGAGGCGTTCAATTATTGGGAGATTACAGTGAAAAAGTGAAAGACCAGGTGCTTTCCCAAGGAGAAATTATGTCTGGAAAATTATTGGTTTATTTGTTGAATAAAAAAGGCATAAAAGCCAATTTCGCAGATTCAAGAACCTTGATTAAAACCAACAACCAATTTGGAAAAGCCTTGCCTTTTGAAACAATTTCAGAAAAAAATGTCATTGCACATTTTCAAAAGCACAATGGAGATACCATTCAGGTAATCACCGGATTTATAGCGTCAAATTTACAGGGTGAAACCACTACTTTGGGAAGAAACGGCAGCAATTATACCGCTTCATTAATAGCAAATTATTTGAATGCTGAAGAGTTTCAAAACTACACGCACGTAAATGGAATTTATACTGCAAATCCTGATTTGGTGGAAAATTCTCAAGTTATTGAAAAACTGAGTTATCAGGAAGCCAATGAAATAGCAAATTTTGGCGCGAATATTTTACACGCAAAAACTATCATTCCTTTAATTGAAAAAAATATTCCTTTACGCATTTTAAACACTTTTGATGCTGAAAATAAAGGAACATTAATCGGTTTGGAAACCGAAGAAGGCGGTATAAAATCATTGTCGGTGCAAAATGAGGTGGCTTTGGTGAATTTAATTGGGCGCGGTTTATTGGGAAAAGTGGGTGTTGATGGTCGTATTTTTACCGCTTTGGCAAAAGAAAATATCAGCGTTAGCATTATTTCCCAAGGTTCTTCGGAACGAGGTATCGGATTTATTGTAGATGCTGAAAATGGTTTAAAAGCCAAAAAAGTGTTAGAAAATGAGTTTAAAAACGAATTTCAAACCAAAGACATCAGCGAAATTTATGTTACTGAAAATGTGGCTGTAATTTCAATTGTTGG